>NZ_PDDL01000042.1:0-28439 GCF_020833785.1 Kocuria sp. CCUG 69068 | reverse complement strand
GCCGGATCTCCGCCCAGTTCTCCACGCTCAACACCCGCTTCCTCCCGTCCTCGCCATGAGGACAGGGTCCAGCAGGGGGTCAAACTTCGCCTGCCGCCACGGGGTCAGTTTTCACGTGCCGCCGACACCGCGCAGGAAGTGCGGAGTCGAGTGAGGGAGTCGGGGCGCCTCCACCGCTTTACATATGGCCCGGTTAGCGGTCGGCGATCGACAAGGTGCTCACTACGTCCGAATTGGGCGGCACGCTAGTAATCGTGCTCTTGGCCCGGTTGAGGCGGTCGTCGCAGAACATGCTGGTCTTCGCTGAGGCAGTGCGGGGCAGGGAGCGGGCCTGCGCGTGCTGAACCGCGGTGGGGGAGCCGTGGACACCCATACCCCCATGGAATCGATGGTCTTCACCGTCATGGCCGCCCTGGCCCAGATGGAATGGGGGATCAAACGCGAACACATCACCGGCTCGGTGGCCAAACGCAGGGCCGCTGGCAAGGACCTCGGCGGACGGCGCCGGACCTTCACTGGCTCCCAGATCCGCAACGCGGTGCCGTTGATCGAGGTCGGGGAACCAGCCACCCAGGTCGCCCGCGCCCTGGGTGCGTCGAAAGCCACTTTCTACCGGCGGATCCGGGAGCTGCCGCTGTCAACGACGCGTGCATTGTGAGCCCGTAGCGTTGGGTGGGGGATGGGGCACCGGGGTGGCCCGGGTGAGCTCTGCCGTCCGGATGAGCCTAGTGACTCCCCGTTGTTCCGTCAGTGTGCTCTGTGGCGGCCCGCCGCCCGTCAGATTTGGGAAGGGTCGGGCTGGGCGCAGGCAGGTCGGCCGTGTCGTTCTCACTCACCTGCTCGAGGACCTCCTGCAGGTCGTCCTGGGTGAGTGTGTTCTGGTTGAAGTGCTTGGAACGGTAGGTCGAGCGGCCCACCATGTGCGCCGAGACGGGCACAGTGAGCAGCTGGAAGATCCAGCCGAGAATGATGAGCGGGATCATGACGGGTTCGCGGTTCTCCAGGGCGACGGCCGTGAGCATGAGGAGCAGCCCGAAGACCTGGGGCTTGGTGCCGGCGTGCATGCGCGTCAGCAGGTCCGGGAAGCGGACCAGGCCGATCGCGGCGGCGAGGGACATCAGCGCGCCGATCACGAGGCAGAGGGCCGCGGCGGCGTCCAGGACGGTGTCCAGCACGGCGCTCACCGCCCGTGCTCGGCGGTCTGGGTGGCGAAGCGCGCCACCGTCACGGACCCGATGAACCCGACCAGGAAGACGATCACCATCAGGATCAGGTTGTTGAGGTGGCCGGGGTAGGCCATCTCCACGACCAGAGCGGCCGCGGCGATCTGCATCACGGGCGGTCCTCCTCGGGGGCGTCGATCGGGGCGCCGCCCGGTGTCCCGGCCGGGTGGTCCTCGCGGTGCTCGCGGTTGAACTGCTGCCCGGCGGTGGTCGGGGAGCTGATCGCCGCACTTTGCTGTCTCGTGGTGCCGCGGGATTCCGCCCGCAGCGCGGCGAGCTCCTGGCGTGTGCCCATGATCCGGATCCAGGCGGCCTCCACCTGCAGGACGGACCGGCGGAAGTCCTCGGCCTCCTGGGCGCCGCGGACGTTGAGCGCGTGGAAGTACAGCGTGCCGGAGGCACGGTCCACCTCCACCACGAACGAGCCCGGGATCAGGGTCATGGTGTGTCCGGTGGCCATCATCAGCAGGTCCGAGCGGGTCCGCAGCTGCACCCCGACCACGGCGTTGCGGGCCCGCGGGCCCACGAGGATCGCGATCAACATCACCTCGAAGCTCGCCTTGGCGACCTGCCACACGAACGTCACGGTGAACACGGCGAACTGGAACGGGTTGAACCGGCCGGACAGCTGCACGGGCGGCAGGTAGAGCACCCAGGTGACGAGCAGGGCCAGGACCAGCCCGACCAGCAGGTTGCCGGGGCCGAAGTCGCCCCAGAGGGCGCCCCACACCACCACGAGCCACACCAGCAGCGGCAGCTCGACGAGCAGGGAGTTCTTGGGACGGGTCACGGCGTCTCCTCCACAACGTCGCGGACCCCCGGGGTCTCGTCGGACTCGTCCGGGTCCCGGTATGGGGGTGCTTCGTCGAACTCGGTGGTGTCGGCGGGGACCTCGGCGTCGTCCTCCGTGTCGTAGGAGGGCTGCCGCGCCACGCGCCTGTCCTCGACGTCGTCCTGGATCTCGTCCCGGCGCCCGAGGGCCCAGGAGCGGTAGATCATGCCCAGGAGGAACGCGGTGACGGCGAGGGAGATCACGATGGCGGTGAGGATGAGGGCCTGGGGCAGGGGGTCGCTGTAGTCCTCCGCGGCGATCGACCCCTCGTACAGGGGCGCGGAGCCGGCGGTCCCGCCGGCGTGCAGGATCAGCAGGTTCGTGCCGTTGGTCAGCAGCATCAGCCCGAGCAGCACGCGGGTGAGGGAGCGCTCGAGCAGCAGGTACACGCCCACGGCGTAGAGCACGCCCATCACGACCAGCAGGGTCAGGTTCACGGTCATCGGTGCTCGCTCCCTCCGTCAGGGCCGGTGGACGCGGTCGAGTCCGCGAGAGTGCTGGCGGCTGCGACGGTGCGCAGCAGGTCGCTGCGGCTGAACAGCATGTTGCCGTCGTGGGGGTGCTGGCGTTCCACCGGCAGGCTCTTGACCCGGCGGGTGCGCATGGGCGACAGCGTCTCGGACCCAGTGGCGTCGGGGGAGGCGGTGATGGCCGTGAGTGCCCTGACGTCTTGGTTGCTCCGCAAAGGGTTCTCCTGGGGGTCCGCTGGGGTGTCGAGGTTCTTGCCCACCGGGAAGACGCATAAATCCGGTCCGTGCGGGAACAAGGTCATGCCGACACCAACGGCTAACAACCCGGCGATCAAACCGACGACGTTCTCCGGTGGCTGACGAAACACCTCGAACGGGGACACGACCACGACCACCACGATGGGTAGCAGACTCCGCAAAACCTGCTGGAACTCATGGGCGAACTGCCTGAGGTGTTCCATGGGCGGGACCGGGCCTCCTCGCCGGGAACAGCGCCGCGGGGGCCGCAACGGCTCCGTCACCTCCCAGTCTGACGGGCCCGACAACTCCGCGTCCACCGCATGGGCCTCAGGCGGTGATCGAGTGCCGGTGGCCACACCGCCAGCCCCAGGGCAACAGCCCAGTCCCATCTACACACCGGGGACGACACCCAGGAAATCATCACCGCCTATGCCCACCATCACGGGCGCACCACCAGGTCCTGCTGGAACCTGCCGGGTTGTACGCCCAGGGCCCACCGCCCCCAACGGTTCCTATGGCCAAGGCAGCGCAGGCGACTTCAACGCAAACGGGACGCAAGGAGTGGTACCTCGCGTCCCGGCCAGCCGGTGTCGCTCATGGTTCAGTCAGTGCTTTCCCGATGAACCACAAAGGCCACAGGATGGTGATCAGCAGGAGCGCGTCGATGATGGCCGACCGTCACCTGGCGGACCCCGTTCGAGGCAAGGCGCTGACGTCGACGATGGTGCTTCACCACCGCCAACGATCAGATGAGACGACGTATGCCAGCACGATTCCCAGCACCCCGAGGAGAATGGCCCCAATGCCGGCACCCCAGGTCCCGGAGACCTTGGATTGGCGGGAGATCTTCTCCCTGACCCGGCTGAACATCGTTCGTTGCCCCTCGGCCACATCGGATGCCGAGTCCTGTCGGTGCCTGATGACGGCGACACCTGCTGCCATCAGGAGCGTCCCGGTGATGAATACAGGCCAATAAACGTCCACTGCGGTACCTCTGACTTTCTATTCGTCGGTCCGAGCTGTGTAGGGTGCTGCTCGTTGTCCTGGGCCATGAGTGATGATCTCCACCCCACCGTCGTTGACCCGCCCGGGGCCTCTCTGTCACTCCACCCCCGGGGCCGCGTAGCGGTGAAAGTTCCCCTGCGGACGTGAGAGCTGAGTGCCTTCACGTGGACCATTCCCCTGACAAAGGGAAAGGAACGGGGCACTGCCCTTTCGGCGTGAAACCGGAGTCGAGCCGATAACCACTGGGGCCGCTGCCTCGACAACCTTCAGCGCTTTGGGCACACCGTTCAGCTGGGCGTCGCCCCACGGTCCATCTCCGTCAGGAACGGGTGCACCTGGGCGAGGAACTCGTCGTGGCGCTCCAACTGCGCCCAGTGACCGCAGTCGGGCACCAGCACCAAACGGGCCCGCGGCATGAGCTCCGCCGCACGCCGCGAGCCCTCGGGGTCGACGATCGGATCGTCGGCTCCGTGGAAGAACAGCGCGGGCACCCCGATCTCCTGGACCCGTTCGGTTAGATTGTTGAGCATCCGGTCGCGGCCCAGCGTGGCCTGGTTGTACCGGGCGTACCCCAGCACACCACGAGGGTCCCGGGCCAGTCGCGCGAACTCCTCGACCACCTCGGCGGGCAGGCGCGCAGGATCTTTCACGATGGCGCGCTGGGCGGCCCGGACAAACCGGTTCGCCAGGCGACCCGCTGGCAGCAGGACCCGGTCGGGCAGCTGCGCGGCAAGCCACGCGGCACGGTGCATGCCGGCGGACCCGAGTGAGGGTACGAGCCCGCCGGGGGCGATCAGCACGAGGCCGACGACGCGCTCGGGGTGGCTCAACGCCAGATTCAGCGCAACGTCCCCACCCATGGACACACCACACACCGCGGCCGGGCCGACACCGAGTGCGGCCAACGTCTCGGCCAGCACGTCCGCCATCGCGCCGGGGCCGCCCACCGGTGCGAGGTCCATGCTGGTGCCGAATCCCGGCAGGTCCACCGCCCACACCTCACGATCGGCTGCCAACGGCTCGACCAGGCGGTACCACGAGATGGACGAACTGTCGGTCCCGCCGCCATGGACGAGCACGATCGGGTACCTGCCCGGGATGGGGGCGCCGGCGTGGAGAACACCGAGGCCTCCGACCGCGGTGGAGACGTAGGACCGTTCGGCGCCCGGTGGCGTCAACGGCCGGTCACTCGTGCGGTGATGCATCACGCCTCCTCGACACCCAGCCTAGATCGACCGGCAGGGCCGTGGGGGCGTTCGTTGAGCTCGCCGTTGACGACGATCGGACCGGCTCGGACCAGGGCGAGGGGGGAGGCATTGATCGTCCATCACCGGGTCTGGGCGGCTTCGAGGAGGGTGCAGGGCATCGCGATTCCAGCGGCCCGGGAATCGGAGTCCTGGGTCACCCGTTGCTGGAGCCAGATGGCGGCGCAGGCGGGCTCGAAGGGCTTCCCTCCATGGCGCCGGACAGGGGCAGGGTGACAGCCTGACGGGCGTGCTGTGGAGGACGGGAAGCCGGTGAAGCCATGGACCTGCGGTGTGGCCTCCGGCGGGAGGGGCGGGCCTACCAGCAACACTTCCCGGTCACGCCCCAGCAGCCGTGACAAGCCGACCGCGGCCACGGGTCCGGCCCCGCGTCAAGGGTGGCCCGAACATTCCCTGGTTCGGCCGTGGACACCGGGCACAGGAGCGGCTCCATCCCTCCGCTTTACAAATGGCCGGTTACAGGCCCCCGCCCGCATTCCATTTGCATGTCTGTCCGTTTGTCGACGACCCGGGGAGCTGGGACAGGATGTCTCCCTGGACGGCTACCTGCTCGCAAGGCCACCCGGGTCCTTGAGGCGGTGTCTGGGGTGGGCTCAGAGGAGAGGTCAGCTCCCACAGGCGATCATCGGCTGTCCGTTGCTGATTGCGTGTCGTCGTACAGGAACCGTGAACGACCCCGAGGAGGGCCGGCGGCGACAGGCCAAGTTCTGGAAGCACGTGCTGATGGTTATGGCCGCGGGGTTGTTCGGCAAGACATGTGTGACCTAATGTGCTTCTACTTAGGTAAACCTAAGTGATGACGCGCGTGTGTGGCATCCCGCCCGTGCTCAGCCAAAGATCGGTGGCCTGATGCTCCAGAATTTCCTGATTGGCCTGCGCGAAGGCCTTGAGGCCGGCCTGGTGGTCTCGATTCTGATCGCCTATCTGCACAAGACCGGCCGCTCGGGGCAGATCCCCAAGGTGTGGTTGGGGGTGGGCTTCGCTGTGCTGGTGTCCCTGGGCTTCGGGGCGCTGCTGACCTTCGGGCCGCAGGGACTGACGTTCGAGGCGCAGGAAGCGATCGGGGGGTTGTTGTCGATCGTGGCCGTCGGGTTCGTGACTTGGATGATTTTCTGGATGGCCGGTCACGCCCGCCAGCTGTCGGGAGAGCTGCGCGGGGCGGTCGACCGGGCCGTGGTGCGCGGGGCCGGTTGGTCCCTCGTGGTGCTCGCCGCTCTCGCCGTGGGCCGCGAAGGGTTGGAGACGGCGCTGTTCCTCTGGGCCGCGTCCCGCGCCGCCGGCACCGGGGCGGAGCCCCTGTTGGGGGCACTGATCGGGATCGCCGTGGCCGTGGTGCTCGCCTGGCTCATCGCCCGGGGCGCGGTGCGGCTGAACCTCTCCGTGTTCTTCACCGTCACCGGTGCGCTGCTGGTGCTCGTGGCCGGCGGTGTCCTGGCCTACGGTGTGCACGACCTGCAGGAGGCCGGTCTCCTGCCCGGGCTGCACCACCTGGCCTTCGACGTTTCCGGGCTGATCCCACCGACGTCGGTCACCGGCACGCTGCTCAAAGGCGTCTTCAACTTCTCACCCGCCACTACGTGGCTGGAGGCCACCGCCTGGGTGCTCTACGTGGTGCCGGTGATGATCCTGTTCCTGCGCCGCACGCACACCGGCCACCCGGCACCGTCTCGGCAGAGCCCCACGACCGTCTGAGCGCATCCGCGCCCCACCCTTCCCGCACATCCCACGAGCCCGATCCGGAGCCCACCCATGACCCGCACGTCCGCCGCCACCCTCACCCTCGGCCTCGCTGGAGCCCTCCTGCTCGCCGGCTGCACCCCCAACGAGCCCCAGGGCGAGGACGGTGCCCTCCAGGTGACCAGCACCGACACAGAGTGCACCGTCTCCAGCACCGAGGTCCCCGCCGGGAACCTGCGCTTCACCGTCACCAACGACGGGCCCCAGGTCACCGAGTTCTACCTCCTGGCCGAGGACGGGCTGCGGATCGTGTCCGAGGTCGAAAACATCGGCCCCGGGCTCAGCCGCGACCTCGTGGTCTCCGCCGCCGAGGGCTCCTACTTCACCGCGTGCAAGCCCGGCATGGTGGGGGAGGGCATCCGCCAGGCCTTCACCGTGACCCCCAACGACGACGCCCCGACCGTCTCCGCCGACGAGCAGCAGCTGCGCGAGCAGGCCATCACGGAGTACACGGCCTACGTCAAGGACCAGACCGAGCAGCTGAAGACCGGCACCGAGGAGTTCGCGGCCGCCGTCACGGCCGGTGAGGACCAGAGGGCCCGCGAGCTCTACGCGCCGGTCCGGGTGCACTGGGAGCGGATCGAACCGGTGGCGGAGTCCTTCGGCGACCTCGACCCGAAGCTCGACGCCCGCGAGGCCGACCTCGAGGAGGGCCAGGAGTGGACGGGCTGGCACCGGTTCGAGAAGGACCTCTGGCCCCCGCAGCCGATCGAGAACACCGAGCCCGGCGAAGCCTACGTCCCGCTGACCGACGCGGAACGCACAGAACTCGCCGACCGACTGGTGGCGGACACGAACGACCTCTACGAGCGCACCCGCGACCTGGAGCTGACCGTCGACCAGATCTCCAACGGCTCGAAGTCACTGCTGGACGAGGTCGCCACCGGCAAGGTCACCGGGGAGGAGGAGATCTGGTCGCACACCGACCTGTGGGACTTCCAGGCCAACGTCGACGGGGCGAAGGTCGCGTTCGAGACGGTGCGCCCGATCGTCGCGCAGAAGGACCCGGCGCTGGAGGAGACCCTCGACGCGCGGTTCTCCCAGCTGCAGGGCCTGCTGGACCGGCACCGGCAGGGTGAGAGTTTCGTGGCATACACGGAGCTGGACGAGGCGCAGGTGCGCGAGCTCGCCGACTCGGTGACGGCCCTGTCCGAGCCGCTGTCCGAGCTGACCGCCGTGGTGGTGGCCTGAGATGTCCGCCCCGACCCCTGCCGAGCGGACCCGCAAGGACTTCTCCCGGCGCGGGATCTTCAAGCTCGCCGGCGCCGGGGCCGCGGCCGCCGGTGCGGCGGGCCTGGGCTACGCCGCAGGGACCGGCGCGCTGTCCGGAGCCATCACGTCCGTAACCGGTGGGCCCGGCGCGGAGGTCGCGGCCGACGTCGTGGCCTTCCGCGGCGCCCACCAAGCGGGGATCGAGACCCTCGCCCAGGACCGGATGCACTTCGTGGCCCTCGACGTGGTCACCGACGACCGCGCCGAGCTCGTGCGGCTCCTGCAGAGCTGGACGGCGGCCATCGAGCGGATGACCACCGGGCAACAGGTGGGCGAGGACACCTCCTACGACGCCCCACCCAAGGACACCGGCGAGGCCATGGACCTGACGGCCGCGCACTTGACGGTGACGGTCGGCTTCGGGCGAACCCTGTTCCTCGACCAGGACGGGGCCGACCGTTTTGGGCTTGCCGAGCAGCTGCCGGCGGCGCTGATCGAGATGCCACACTTCCCCGGTGATGCGCTCGAGCCCCAGCTCACCGGCGGGGACCTGTGCGTGCAGGCCTGCGCCGATGACCCGCAAGTGGCCGTGCACGCGATCCGCAACCTCGCCCGCCTGGGCGCCGGGACCGTGTCGGTGCGGTGGTCGCAGCTGGGCTTCGGCCGCACCTCCTCCACCTCGACAGCCCAGGCCACCCCCCGGAACCTGTTCGGCTTCAAGGACGGCACGGCCAACCTCAAGACCGAGGAACCGGACCAGCTGGCCCAACACGTATGGACCACGGCCGCGACCTCCCCGGACAGCCCCGCCTGGATGGAGGGCGGCACCTATCTCGCAGCGCGACGGATCCGGATGCACATCGAGACCTGGGACAGAGCGCCACTCCGGGAGCAAGAGCAGCTGGTGGGCCGCACCAAGCACACCGGTGCGCCCCTGTCGGGTGGGGAGGAGTTCGACCAGCCGGACTTCGCCCTGACCGGCCGAGGCAATACGCCGCTGGTGCCGGTGGACTCGCACGTGGCGGTGGTGCACCCGACCCACAACGACGGGGCACAGATGCTGCGCCGCGGCTACAACTACACCGACGGCTCCGACGGTCTGGGCCGCTTGGACGCCGGACTGTTCTTCATCGCGTTCGTCTGCGACCCGCGCACCCACTTCGTGCCGGTCCAGAACCGGATGGCCAAGCACGACGCCCTCTCCGAGTACCTCAAGCACACCGGCTCCGGTCTCTTCGCGATCCCACCCGGAGTACCGGAGAAGGAGGAGCGATTCCTGGGGGACACGCTGCTGGCGTGAGCCGATACGCTGCGCGGCAATGAATCGCATCAGCCCCGAAGGACAATTCCCGCCGCAACTTTACATATGGCCCGGCTACCGGTCTCCAGAGGGATAGGCATTGCAGTCGGGTCGGTATGCTCCCGGTCCGCGAGGCCGACCGCGACTGACTCAACCCAGGGTCCACTCCGGTGTGTCCACGCTCAGGTGTGCCACGGCCTCGACGAAGGCCGCACGGCAGGCGATGACGGCGGGGTGCCGGGTGCGACCTGAGCGCACCTGGATGGACAGCAACCGATAGGGGGCGCCGGCCAGCCCCACGGAGCGGACACCGTTCAGGTGCCGGGGCCCCAGTAAGGCCGGGACGAAGGCCACGGCATGGCCGGAGCGGACGAAGTCCACCTGGAGCAGGGGATTGAGGGTGTCCACGCGCACCCGCGGTTCGAAACCGGCTTGCCGGCAGACGGCCCGCGCCCAGGCGCCGGTGGGTGTGTCGGCCGGGTCCAGGGCCCACGGGGCCTCGGCGAGGTCGGACAGGGATCGGGGACGGGCCGACCACGGACCCTCCAGCGGCAGGGCGAGGTGGAGCGGGTCGCGCAGCAGCTCGACGCGGTCCACGCCCTCGCGCAGGGGATCCGGTAGCCCGAGGTATTCCTCGCTGATGATCAGGTCGAACTCATGGGCCAGCAACCCTTCGAAGGCGTCCTCCACCTCGCGTTGGGTGATGGTCACGTGAAGGTCGGGGTGGTCCCGGGCCAGGGCGTCCAGGACGGTGGGGGCCACCGTGAGCATCGCGCTCTGGAAGGCCGCCACGTGCAGGTGGCCGCGCACCTCATCCTGGGTTGCGGCCAGTTCGGCCTCGGCCTCCTCCAGGTGGGCCAGGATCCGCTCGGTATGCCCGACCAGTCCCTGGGCGGCCGGGGTCAGCCGCACCCCGCGGCCGACCGCCTCGAGCAGGGGCGTGCCGGTCTCGCGCTCGAGCAGTTTGAGCTGTTGGGAGACGGCCGAGGGGGTGTAGTTCAGGCTCCGAGCGGCGGCCGTGAGGGAGCCGGTGCGGTGCACCTCCCGCAGGAGCCGGAGGCGGGGCAGTGACAACATGGGTCGAGCCTACTGTGAAGCTGGGCTCTACAGTGCATGTGAGAAGGAGTTGCTGGACTGCACAATGCGGGTCGACGAGCATGAAGTGGTGACTCCCTCGACCAATCCGTTGCCCCTGATCGCGCCCGCCCGTCGACCTGCGAACATCGCGGTGCCGGCCGCCCCGGTGCCGGCCGCCCCCACCTCGGGTGCCCCTTCCGTGGCCACCCCGACGACGCCCACCGTGCCGGGCGTTGAGCAGGGTTCACCGCGGAACCTGCTGGCCGGCGTCGGGCTGGTGATCGGTTCCTGCATCTCGCTGCAGTTCGGTGCCGCCGTGGCCGTGCAGCTGTTCCCGCATCTGGGGGCGTGGGGGGTGACCACGCTGCGGCTGGGAATGGCCGCCGTCATCCTGCTGGCCGTGGTCCGGCCGCCGGTGCGCACCTGGACCCGGAAGCAGTGGACGGCAATCGCCCTCTTCGGTGCGGCGCTGGGGTGCATGAATGGCTTCTTCTACGCGTCCCTGGAGCGGATCCCGCTCGGGGCGGCCGTGTCCATCGAGTTCCTGGGCCCGCTGGTGCTGGCTGCGGTCATGGCCCGCCGGTTACTGGACGGGCTGTGGGTGGCCGTCGCCCTTGGGGGGATGGCCCTGTTGGGCCTGGACAGCGCGTTGGGCACGGCCCTGGATCCGGTCGGCGTGGTGTTGGCCCTGGTGGCCGGGGTCTTCTGGGCCGGATATGTGCTGACCAGTGCCCGCGTGGGGCAACTGGTTCCCGGGGCGGGAGGACTGGCCGCAGCACTGGTCGTGGCCACGCTCGTGGTGGCCCCACTCGGGGCGCCCGGGGCCATCGGGGCGTTCGGCGACCCGGTGCTGGTGGGCCTGGCGCTGGTGACCGCGCTGCTGGCCTCCGTGGTCCCCTACACCCTGGAGCTCTCCGCGCTGCGCCGCCTCCCCGCCCCGGTCTTCAGCATTCTGCTCAGCCTGGAGCCGGCCTTCGCCGCCCTGTTCGGCTGGATCCTGCTCGGCCAGGAATCGGGGATGCTCCGGAACCTCGCCATCGTCCTGGTGATCCTCGCCAGCGCAGGGGTCACACTGACCGGCCCACGACGGCAATCCCCCGGGAAGTCGGCCGCCCCCCGGCGACACGCTGGTCACCACCACGCCGGGCCGCCTGAGCCGGACGACGCAGAACCCGCTGGCTCTCGCCGAAACACTACGGAGCCAGCGGGCGGGGCCGTGGAACCTCTTAGGTAGGAGATCATCGAGTGGCGCGACCTTACATGTAGCCCGCTACCGGTCAATTTTCGCGAAGGTGATGTTGCAGTAAGAGCTCCGAGTCCCAGCCCGGGTGGAATTCCGGCTGGTTGGTCGCAGTGTCTTTTGCGGCGGGGGTGGCTGGTGGCCGTGAGGGCAGGACCGACGCGAGGAGGATTACGAGCACCCCGGCGATCGGGACGACCAGCAGGCCGGTGCGCACGCTGGTGGCATCGGCGATGAGTCCGACCAGTGGCGGGGAGCACAGGAAACCTAGGCGCATCAGCCAACTCACCAAGGTTAAACCGGTGCCGTGGCGTAGCCCGGGCAGCTCGTCGGCGGTGTGCATGGCAGCGGGCACCAGGGTGGCCACCCCGAACCCAGCGGCGGCGAACCCGGCGATCGTCCCGGGCACCGATGGAGCGGCCAGAGCCAGCCCCATCCCGGTAAGCACGATCAGTCCTCCGGTGCGAGCGACAGCGCGCTGCCCGAATCGGTCCACCAGCCGGTCCCCGATCAACCGGCCCACGAACTGGGCGCCGGTCAGGGCCACAAAACCCAGGGCCGCCACCGAGGCGACCGCCCCGAGGGAGCCCGAGAGGTAAAGGGCCGCCCAGGTGCTGCCGGCGTCCTCCACCAGCGCTCCGGAGGTGGCGATCAACACCAGGGCCATGAGCAGGGCCCAGACCAACGCCATCGAGCGCGGGGCCGCAGGTCGCTCGTCGTGGCCGGAGCCGTGGCCGTCGCGCGTGGTGGGCTCCGGGCCCGGGAGCAGCAGACGGTGGGCAGTCAGGGCCACACCGGCGAAGATCAGACAGGAGAGCCCCAGGTGCACCCCGCGGGAGAGCCCGATCATGATCGCCCCGGCCCCCATGAGTCCGCCCAACACAGCTCCGATGCTCCATACGGCGTGGAAGGAGTTGAGGATGGAGCGCCGATAGAGGCGCTGGACGCGTAATCCGTGGGAGTTCTGGGCGACATCGGTGATCGTATCGGCAGCACCGGCGCCCAGCAGTGCTCCGGCGAGCAGAGCCCAGGACGGGGCCAGGCCTGCGGCCAGGATCCCGGCACCGGTGAGCATGGTGCCGGCCACCGCGACCGCACCCGAGCCGAAGCGGCGGATCAGCGCGGCCGCTCCCAACCCGGCCACCAGGGCACCCAGCGGGAAGGCGGCCACGGCCAGCCCGAACTGGGCGTTGGACAGGTCCAACTCGGATTTGATGGACGGGTACCGGGGCAGCAGGTTGGCGAACAGGGCGCCGTTGGTGAGGAAGAGCAGCGCGACACCGATGCGGGCACGGCGCAGCCGAGTCGTGGACACCCGTGCCGTTGCCGGGCGGGGGTTGGCCATGGCAGGGGCCTTTCATGAGCCAGGAGTCAGGGATTTCGTACGAGGAGAGTCCGTGGTTCGCGGCGGGGTGGTAATCCGAGGAACAGCTTCAGTCGTCACCATTCGGTCGTGCCGTTCGGTGTCTGGGGCCGTGCGCAGGAAAGAACCCTCGATCGGCGTGTCCAACATCCGCCACGTGGGCGAATCGAGGAGACGGAGTCACAGTCGACATGTCCCCTCGACAAGGTCGGAGGTTACGTTACGGGTTCAAGGACTACCTCAAGCCGGGCGTTGCGGGCATGGAGACGAGCGGTGGGGGAGACGTCGACGCCGCAGGAGCGGCTGCCGAGACCGTGGTGGCCGACGTCGAGGTGCAGGAACCAGTCGCGTCCGGCGATGTCCGGCAGCTCGTGCGGGTGAGCCGCGGCCATGAGCTCCTCCTCCAGGTACGGCGTGAGCGTCCACTGCAGGCCCCGAGGAGCGGGCGCGCCGTCCAGCTCGGCGCCGAGGGTCCGCAGCCGCAGGCGGGTGCCGTCGGCCAGCGGGATGCTGAGCCGGTGCGCGCGGGCGCGGTTGCCCGAGGCCTGCGGGCGGGCGCCGGGATCGGCCAGGCCCCGGGCCGGAAGGCGGTGCGTGCCGTACCGCGCGGCGGCGCAGGCATCGGGATAGGACTCGTGCGGGCCGTCGCCGTCGAACTCCACCTCCCCGTCAGGATCCACGGGCAGGGACAGGACGCAGCCCACCCGCGCGAGGGGGACGTCCAGTTCGGGGAGCTGCCAGGACAGTTCCAGGCGCCGGGCGCCGGGGCGGTCCGTGGCGCTCCAGCGGTGGGTGAGCACGAACGGCGCGGTGCGCAGATCGGTGCCCGGTGCGGCCCACAGGGTGCGGACCGTGCCCGCCGGCGCGCCGGAATCGTGGGGCAGAGTGCGCGGCTGGAGACGGTGCAGACCGTGGTCCAGCCATCGCCGGGCCGTGGAGACCACGATGCCCGGCGTCGCCGTGGCGTCGCGGGGGTCGGTCCCGGTGTAGCCGTGCCAGTCCGTGTCGTCCCCGTCCGGGGACGGCCGCCACAGTTCGCGGGTCGGCTCGATGGTGCCGGCGTCGTTGTCCGTGGGCGCGCGGAACACGCAGAGCACGGGACCGCGGACCCCGGACGGTGCCGTCGCGGCCGGCCCTGGTGTCCCGGAGGCGACGGCCGGCGGGCCGGTGAGCTGGGCGTCACGCCGTCGTGACCCGGCCACAGGACCGCGGGCCTCCACGGTGACCTCGAGGTGCTGCCCGGGTCCAGGGGCCACGGGCAGGGGCACGCGGCTGCTGCGGCGGGGCGGCAGGTCGCCCGCCTCCACCGTGCCCGTCCTGAGCGTCTCCACAGCGGTGCCGCGCAGCGTCCAGTGCAGCCGCAGGCCTGTGAGCACGGTGTGGTCGTACCCGTTGCCGACCACCGCGTGCCCGGGGTCGAGCTCGAGGCGCAGCGGGTCGATCACCGCCGCGTACTCGAGCAGTCCCGGGCCGGGGAGGCCGTCGGCGGTGCACAGTCCGTCGAGCACGAAGCTGCCGTCGTGCAGGGGCTCCCCGAAGTCGCCGCCGTAGGCGAGGAACGGGACGCCGGCCGGGGTCACGGTGGTGATGCCGTGGTCCTTCCACTCCCAGACGAAACCGCCGCACGCGCGGGGGTGTGTCCGGAAGATCTCCTCGTAGTCGGCCAGGCCACCGGGGCCGGTGCCCATGGCGTGGGCGTACTCGCACAGCACGAACGGCATCCGGGCGATCCGGTTTGACCCGGCAGCGTCCGTGGAGGGCACGGGCTCGCCGGCGGCGATGCTGCGGGTCTCGCGCGGCGTCGGGTACATGCGGGAGTAGACGTCGGTGTACGCGGCGTCGTGGTCGCCCTCGTAGTGCACGGGGCGGTCGTCGTGCCGGCGCAGCCAGTCGGCGGCGGCCGCGAGGTTCGCGCCGGTGCCCGACTCGTTGCCGAGGGACAGCATCACCACGCTCGCGTGGTTCTTGTCCCGGTGCCACATCCGGGCCGTGCGGTCGAGGTAGGCCCCTCGCCAGGCAGGGTCGTCCGAGGGGTTGCGCGCCCAGCCCTGCTGCACGAAGCCGTGGGTCTCGAGGTCGCCCTCGAGGACGACCCACAGCCCCATCTCGTCGGCCAGGTCGAGGGCGTGGTGCGCCGGTGGATAGTGGCTGGTGCGCACCGCGTTGACGTGGTTCCCCTGCATGAGGCGGTACTCGTCGCGGGTGAAATCGGCATCCACGGCGCGGCCCCGGCGCGGGTGGAACTCGTGCCGGTTGACGCCGCGGAAGCGCACCGGGGCGCCGTCGACCTGCAGGACGCCGTCGGTGGAGATGGCGACGCGGCGGAATCCGGCGCGGTGGGTGACGAGCTGTCCCTGGGCGCGCAGGGCGACGTCGTAGAGGTGCGGGTCCTCGGCGGTCCAGGCGCGCACGACCCCGACGGGCAGCTCCACCCGGTCGGGGCCGTCCACGGTGGTGGAAAGGCCGAGCTCCGGGATCTCCACCTGCACCGGGAACGCGTCCGCGGGGGCCGTGATCCGGCAGCCCAGGACGCCCTCACCGGTGGCCGGGTCCCGGTCCGCGGTGAGGTGGACGTCGTCGATCCCGCCGTGCAGCTCGCCGAGCACGCGGACGTCGCGGAAGATGCCGGGCAGCCACCACTGGTCCTGGTCCTCGAGGTAGGACCCCGCGCTGAACTGGTGGACCCGCACCACCACGGTGTTCTCCCCGTCCCGGACGAGGTCGGTGACGTCGAACTCGTGGGTGAGCCGGGAGCCCATCGCCTGGCCGGCCCACCGTCCGTTCACCCACACCCGGAAGGCCGACTCGACGCCCTCGAAGCGCAGCAGCACGGCACGCAGGTCCGTCCTCGCGCCGCCGGTGAGATCGGCGAGCACGAAGCGCGTGCGGTGGTCGCCCGTCGGGTTGGCGTCCGGGACGTGCGGCGGGTCCACGGGGAAGGGGTAGACGACGTTGGTGTACCAGGGGGTGCCGAACCGCCGGTCCCCGTCGAGGTGCTCGAGCACCCAGTGGCCGGGCACGGGAACCCGCTCCGGCCAGACGGCGTCCGGCGCCGTCGGATCGGGGCACGCCGAGAGAGCGTCGGCCGCGGAGGAGAACCACCGGAAGTCCCATTCCCCGGCGAGGGAGAGCTCGGGCCTGTCGGAGGTGAGATGTGCGCGCGGCGGCAGCGACCCGACGGACCCGTCGGGCCTGGTGAACCACCACGGGTCGGTTCGGGGATCGGCGGTGCTGCCGGTGGTGCAGGGGTGCATGGGTCTGGGTGCTCCGAGTCGGGTCGGACGATGTCGTGTGCGGGGTGGGGTGGGGCGGCGGGGCTCTGCGGGTCAGTCGGGGAGGCGGGTGCCGGTGGTGGTGTCGAAGAGGTGGACATGGTCCAGGTTCGGGGCGACCCAGATCGTGGCTCCAGCCCGGGGCGGGGTGCGGCCCTCGGCCCGGACGATGAACTCGTGCGTGGTGGGGTCATCGGCCGTCCCGGTGGTGGGGTCCACGGGCACGATCGCGTTGGCGGCGGTCACCGGGGCGAGGTGACCGTAGACGAACGCGTCGGCGCCAAGCTCTTCAACGACATCGGCGACGATCGGCAGACCGGTGCCCTCGGCGGCCGGGGCGAGGTCCTCGGGGCGGATCCCGACCGTGACCTGGGACCCCCTCAGAGCGGAACGCTGGGCGGGGCTCAACGGGACCCGCACCGTGCCCAGCTGGGCCCCGGCCTCGGTGACGGGCACCCGGAAGAGGTTCATCGCCGGGGACCCGATGAACCCGGCCACGAACTCGGTGGCCGGCCGGTCGTAAAGCTTGCGCGGGGTGTCGACCTGCATCAGGTGCCCGTCCTTGAGCACGGCGACCCGGTCGCCCATGGTCATGGCCTCGACCTGGTCGTGGGTCACGTAGACCGTGGTGACGCCCAGCCGGCGGGTCAGCGACGCGATCTGGGTGCGGGTCTGCACGCGGAGCTTCGCGTCCAGGTTGGACAGGGGCTCGTCCATCAGGAACACCTGCGGGGACCGCACGATGGCCCGGCCCATGGCCACCCGCTGGCGCTGCCCGCCGGACAGGGCCTTGGGCTTGCGGTCCAGGTAGTCGGTGAGGTCCAGGATCTTGGCGGCATCTTCGACCCGGCGCCTTCTCTCCTCAGCACTGATCTTGGCGATCTTCAGGGCGAAGCCCATGTTCTCGGCCACGGTCATGTGCGGGTAGAGGGCGTAGTTCTGGAAGACCATCGCGATGTCGCGGTCCCGCGACGGGACGTCGGTGACGTCCCGGTCGCCGATGTAGATGTTCCCCCCCGTCACCTCCTCGAGGCCGGCGAGCATCCGCAGGGTGGTGGACTTCCCGCACCCGGAGGGGCCCACCAGGACGAGGAACTCCCCGTCGGCGATGTCCAGGTTCAGGTCGGTGACCGAGGGGCGTTCGGCCCCGGGGTACTGACAGGTCACATTGGCGTAGCGCACAGAAGACATGGTGGGTGGTTCCTTTCGGAGCGCCCGCAGGGACTGCTGCCGGCGAGGGTGGGGCGGCACCGGGTGGTGCCGGAGGAGGCAGGGCGCCGGGACGCCTGGTCCCGGCGCCCGAGCGGGTCAGGAGTCGTTGGTCTCGTCGGTCTCGAAGAGGACATTGACGGCGTCATTGATCTCGGTGAGCGTCGAGGCCGGTACCCGGTTGGCGTAGATGTCCTCCAGGGCCGGGTTCATCAGGGCCGACACATCCGCGCCGAACTTGGTGACGGGGAAGTAGACGGTGTTGCCTTCTTCGACCGGGGCGATGAACGGCTCGGGGTCGATGCCCATCTGCCGGTAGGCCTCCGCGGCGAGGGGCGTGGCGTCCTGGCGGGAGGGGAAGACGACACCGGCGCGGGCGACCTCCTGCTGGCACTGGGCCGAGCCCATGAACGCCGCCCACTGGGCCGCCCCCTCGGGGTTGTCGGTGTCCTTGACGATCGAGTCGGCCAGCCCGTTCAGCATGGTCGTGGCGGTGCCGTCGGGTCCCACGGGTGTGCGGGCGGTGCCCACGGGGAAGTCCTCGATGCCGGCGTAAGTGCTGATCATCCAGGCCCCGTCCAGGACCATGGCCGCCGATCCCGAGGCCAGCTGGGCGTTGACGCCCTCGGCCGCGTTGAACTGCCCGTAGTCGGGCATGTACCCCTTGTCGGACAGACCGAAGTACCAGTCGAGGGTCTCGTGCAGCGAGGGGTCGTCCAGGTTGTAGTGGTCTCCCCACAGCGGCTCGTTCGTGACCCGCCAGCCGTTGGAGGCGGCGAACGCCGACCACTGTCCCTGGCCGGCGGTGCTCCCGCCGGCCTCGGAGATGCCCAGGCCGTAGACGGCGACGTGGTCCTTGTCGAAGCCCGGCTCGTCGCCGCGGACCCCGTTCTCGTCCACGGTCAGGTGCGCCACGAGGTCCTCGAAGCTGCCGCCGTCCTCGGGGTTCCAGCTCCAGCCCTCGAGGTCCGCGGGGGTCAGGCCCGCCTCGGCGAGCAGCTCTTCGTTGTAGAAGGCCGCGACGGTGTCCCAGTCCTTGGGCACGCCGTACTGGTGGCCGTCCGGTCCGGTCCACAGGTCCACGAGGCCGTCCTGGTAGTCCTCGGGGTCCAGCGCCGCGGTGGCAGGGTGCTCCTCCAGCGGGGCCAGGACCTCGAGCTCGGCGAACTGCGGGTACTTGGACACGTGGTTGGTGAACACGTCCGGGCCGGTGTCGGCGATGAACCCGGCCGTGAGCTTCGTCCAGTAGTCGCCCCACCCGGTCTGGGTGATGCGCACGTCCTGGTCGGGGTGCTCGGCCTCGAACATCTCGGCGCACTTCTGGTAGGCGGGCAGCTGGTTGGTGTCCCACATCCAGTAGTCGACGACGCCGGTGGCCGTGGCCTCGGCGTCGGCGCCCGCCCCGCACCCGGTGAGGGCGAACAGCGGGACGGCGGACGCGGCCAGGGCCAGGCGCGCGCGGGTGCGTGCCGTGCGCCGGGGGCGGTGGGAGAGTGCGGGGTTGCGTGTCATGGTGAGCTCCTACTTGATGCCGCTGAAGCCGATGGAGTTGACCACGCGCTTGGCGAAGACCGCGAAGAGCAGGATCATCGGCAGCGCGGCGATGAGGGTGGCGGCCATCAGGCCCGCCCAGTCGGTGCCGGTCTGCGGGGACTGCGCCCGGAAGACGCCCAGGGCCACCGTCAGCACGCGGGAGGCGTCCGTGTAGGAGACCATCAGCGGCCAGAAGTAGTCGTTCCAGGCCGTCATGTACGTGAGGATGCCCAGGGTTGCCATCGGCGCCGCCGACATCGGCAGGACCACCCGGAAGAACACCCCGACCTTCGACACCCCGTCCAGCAAGGCGGCCTCCTCGATCTCGGCGGGGACGTTCATGAAGAACTGCCGCAGGAAGAACACCGCGAACGGGGTCATGAACATCGTCGGCAGCGCGATGCCGAGCATGGAGTCCACCAGTCCCAGCTCCTTGATGAGCACGAAGTTGGGCAGCAGGGTGAAGATGGCCGGCACCATCAGCCCGGCCAGGAACAGGCCGAACACCTTGTCCCGCCCGGGCCACTTCAGCCGGGAGAAGGCGTAGGCGGCCATGGCCGAGAACAGCAGCTGGCCCGCGGTGATGAGCGTGGCCACCACCACGGAGTTCAGCAGGTAGCGCCAGAAGTTCAGCGACGTGCCGGATCCGCCCTCGGCCAGGGCCTCCTCGGTGGACTGCATCCCCAGCACGCGTTCGAAGGCACCGAAGGTGAACTCCGGGGGCAACCAGGAGGAGGGGTCGGCCTGGAGCCCCGGGTTCGTGGACAGCGCGGTGCGCAGCATCCAGTAGAACGGGAACAGCGTCACCAGGACGACGGCGATCAGGAAGGCCCAGGCGAGCACCTTGCCGGGGGCGATCCGCCGGCGCGATGCGCCCGGGCGGGCGGGGCCGGTGTCCGTCGGGTCCGCGGCCACCGGGGCTGCCGCGCCGGCGGGGCTGGGTGCGGCGCTTCCGGGCTGCGCGGGAGCAGGGGTCGGGTTCATCGGAACTCCTCGGGATCAGGCCAGGTCCGTGGACCCGGCGCGGGTCAGACGGAACTGGAGGAAGGTGATGACGGCCAGGACCACGAGCAGGGCCACGGACATCGCCGAGGCGTAGCCGAACTGGAAGCGGCCGAAGGCCATGTCGTAGATGTAGAGCTGGAGCACGTTGGTGGCGTTGGCCGGCCCACCGGCGGTCGTCACGGCGACGGTGTCGAACACCTGGAAGGACCCGATCACCGTCATGATGAGCACCAGCGCCAGGATCGGACGCAGCAGGGGCAGGGTGATGGTGAAGAACGTCCGGACCTCCCCGGCCCCGTCGATGCGCGCCGCCTCGTAGACGGTCTGGGGCAGGGTCTGCAGACCCGCGAAGATCAGCAGGGCCGTGTAACCCATGTGCCGCCACACGTTGATCAGCGCGATCGTGGGAATGGCCCAGGTCTCGTCGGAGAGGAAGCCGATCCGGTCCAGCCCCACCCACGAGATGACCTGGTTGGCCACACCGAACTGGGTGTCCAGGATCCACAGCCACACGATCGCCGCGACCACGTTGGAGACCAGGTAGGGGGCGAGCACCACCCCGCGCAGGAAGGTGGACTGGGTCAGATGGTGCATCATCAGCGCGATGAGCAGGGCGAACGTGGTCTGGATCCCGATGTTCAGCAGGACGTACTCCACCGTGACCAGCAGCGAGTCCCAGAAGATGGGGTCCTGCACGAGGCGTCGGTAGTTGGCCAGGCCCACGAACTCGGACGGGGTGAGCAGGTTGAAGCTGGTGAAGCTCAGCCAGATCCCGCGCACGGTGGGCCAGGCGAGGAAGACGAGGAAGCCCAGGGCCGCGGGGGCGATGAACACCAGGGCGATCCGCGTGTCCTGCCGGCCGCGCCGACGGGATCCTCCGGGCTCGCCCGGGCTGCGCCGGCGGGTGAGGGTGCTGGTGGACATGGTCTACCTCACTTCTGGGAAGAGGTCTCGACGGTGGGCTGGGCCTCCAGGTGGAGGATGCGCAGGGTCTCCGGCCACAGACCTGGGGCGTGGACACCGGCCGTCTGCAGGGACCGGCCGGAGAGCACGATGCCCTCCTCCCCGGGCCACCACGGCGGGCGGCGAAAGCCGTGCGGGTCGGTCCCCGGGGTGTCCTCCCGCACGCGCAGCTCGGCCCCGGGAGTGACGTCGCGCACGCGGTAGTGCCGGTCCGGGTCGAGGCCACGGAGCCGGAACCGGCCCACCGGCTCGACGTCGGGCAGGGCGGTGGCGACGACGGCGAACAGAGCCTCCGAGCCGTCGGCGGCGGCGACGCCGTGGATCTGCAGGGCCGGGTCGAAGGCGTCCAGCCGGATCATCCGGCCGGAGTGCAACAGCGCGCGGTGATCCTTGTGGAAGGCGACCCACTGGGCGAGCTCGGCCGATTCCTGCTCGGTGGCCTGGGTGAGGTCCCACTCGATACCGAGGTGGCCCCACACGGCGGTGCCGGCGCGGAAGTGCAGGGTGTGCACGCGCCCGGTCGTGTGCGAGGCGCCGGAGGCGACGTGCGAGCCCATGAGTTCGGCCGGGATGAGCTGCTGGGTCCACCGGTGCATCTGCTGGCGCTCGAAGGGGTCGATGTCGTCGGAGGTCCACACCCGGTCGGTGTGCTCCAGGACCCCGAGGTCGATCCGGGCGCCGCCGGAGGAGCAGGACTCGATCTCCAGGTCCGGGAACCGCTCCTTGAGCTCGGCCATCAGCCGGTAGGCCGCCAGGGTCTGGGCGTGCACCCCGGGGCGGCCGTCGGGGTGGCTGCCGGCCTCGAGCAGGTCGCGGTTGTGGTCCCACTTGATGTAGGCGATCGGGTACTCCTCCAGCAGGGCCACCATCTGGTCGCGCACGTGCGCGTAAGCCTCCGGGATGCCGAGGTTGAGCACCTGCTGCCGGCGGGTCTCGGTGGGCAGACGGCCGCCGGGGCCCATGATCCACTCGGGGTGGGCGCGGGCCACGTCGGAGTCGGGGTTGACCATCTCGGGCTCGAACCACAGGCCGAACTCCATGCCGAGGCCGGTGACGTGGTCGATCAGCGGGGACAGGCCCTGCGGCCACACCTCGGGGGAGACCACCCAGTCACCCAGGCCGGCGTTGTCGTCGCGCCGTGCCCCGAACCACCCGTCGTCGAGCACGTAGCGCTCCACCCCGGCGGCGGCCGCACGGTCGGCCAGGGTAGAGAGCTTCTCGAGGCGGTGGTCGAAGTACACGGCCTCCCACACGTTCAGCGTCACCGGACGGGGCCGGGCGGGGTGCTGGGGGCGGGCCCGGAGCCAGTCGTGGAAGCGCCCGGCCTGCTCGTCCAGCCCCCGCCCGTACACGCCGTACAGCCACGGGGTGGAGTAGCTCTCGCCCTGTCCGAGCGAGACCTCGCCCGGCAGCAGCAGCTCGGAGCCGCCCAGCACCTGGTGGCCGTTGAACAGCCGCTCCGCCCACGTGCGGTGGTTGCCGGAGAACCCGGTGTGCAGGCCCCAGACCTCGCCGTCGGCGAAGCCGAAGCCGGGCTCCCCGACGGTCAGCACGTAGGCCGCGTCGGCGCCGGTGCGTCCCTTGCGGCCCTCGCGCAGGTGCGTGCCGACAGTGAGCTCGTGGCGCTGAGGCACCCGCTCCTTGCTCCAGTGCCCGGCGAAGTCCAGGATCTCTCGCGCGTGGGTGGGCAGCGGGAAGATCAGGCCCAGTTCCTGGACACGGTAGGAGCCCGCGGCGGTGTTCGTCAGCGTGGCCCGGCCCCGGAGCAGCCCCGAGGGTGTGAGCTCCAGCTCGACCGCCACGTGCAGGCCTGCCGCAGTGTCCTCCGCCGCCACGAGCAGGCGGGCCGCACCGGTGCTCACCAGGGCCCCGTCGGTGACGGCCTCCTGCGAGCCCGCCGGCTCCAGACGGGCCTCTGACACCCGGAAGAACGGCGTCCACGCGGTGCCGTCCCGGTCGCCTACCAGGCCCGGCCGCCCGGACCAGCCGGTGTGCAGGCTGCCCAGCACGTCGGGGCGCATCGGGACGTCCTGGTCATTGGCCGTGCGGTGGGCCACCGCGGCCTCGACGAGCACAGCGGCTTCGGCGGCGCCAAGCCCGGGCAGCTCCGCCCCCCAGTGCACCACCGAGGGCAGCAGGGCCTCGGAGAGGTCGACCAGGACCGAGACACCTCCACTCATGAGGTGGACCCGGCACGGTCCGGTCGGATCGAGGGTGGTGGTCGGCTCGAGGTTCACAGCAGTCACGTCGGCTCCTGGGTGGTCATCGGGGAGTGGTGGATCCGGGCACTCGATCGAGGCGATCGATCGATGTGTTCCACGTCATACTAGAAGCGACAGAACCGAACAGCAACCCTGTTGAAAAAAACAGTGACATGTTTGTATTGTGGTCCTAGTCACTTTTCAGTGACGACAGAACCCTTCACCGAGCCAGGAGAATCGATGTCCGAGATGCTTCCCGATCGCCGGCGGCGGGAGATCCTCGACCGCGTGCGCGCGGCCGGTGCGGTGCGGGTGGCCGACCTGGTCGCCGAGCTGGGCGTGTCCGACATGACCGTGCGCCGGGACCTGAACCGGCTGGCCCAAGACGGCGAGCTGCAGAAGGTCCACGGCGGGGCGAAGCTTTCGGCCGGCTCCTCGGCCACCGAGCCGGGCTTCGCGAACAAGTCCGAACTGCAGCTGCCGGAGAAGGCGGCCATCGCCGCCGCCGCCGAGACCATGGTGGCCCCGGGCATGTCCGTCTCGCTGAACTCCGGGACGACGACCTTCGCGCTGGCCCGCGCCCTGCGCCGCGTCTCCGGGATCACGGTGGTGACCAATTCCCCGCGGATCGCCGACGTGCTCCAGGACGCGCCCGCCACGGGCCAGACGGTGGTCCTGTTGGGCGGGGTGCGGACGCCCTCGGACGCCTTGGTGGGTCCGCTGGCCACCGCGGCGCTGCGCACCCTGCACGTGGACGTGTGCTTCCTGGGCGTGCACGGGATCAGCGACCGTGACGGGCTGACTACCCCGAACATGATGGAGGCCGAGATCAACCGCCTCTTCCTTCAGCGCTGCGACCGCAGCGTGGTGCTGGCCGACTCCACGAAGTGGGGCCTGTCCGGCCTGTACCGCATCGCCGGTCTCGACGAGGTCGACACCGTCGTGACCGACGACGGTCTGGACGCCGCCGACCGCGAGACCCTGAGCCAGCACGTCCCCGACCTGCGACTGGAGCCCGTCCGATGACCTCTCCCGCCCCCGCCGAGCGCGCCGCCGCACTGCTGATCGCGCACCGGACCCACCACCTCGCCGACGGACGGGAGGCCGTGTTCTTCTCCGACCGCGGCACCCCGCCCGTGGAGCACGTCGTGGACCGCCGGCCCCTGGACGCCCGGTCCGGTGGCGGTGAGGTGCGCTTCGACCGGCTGACGGGGGAGTGGGTGGCGGTGGCCGCCCACCGGCAGGCGCGCACCTACCTGCCCCCGGCCGACCAGTGCCCGCTGTGCCCGTCCGTGGGCGGTCGGGAGTCGGAGATCCCCGTCGAGGACTTCGACGTGGTCGTCTTCGAGAACCGCTTCCCCTCGCTGGGCCCGGAGCTCGGCGAGCTCCCGGGACCCGGGCCCACGGAGGAACGGGAGCTGTGGGGCGCACCCGCCCCCGCGTACGGGCGGTGCGAGGTGGTGGTGTTCACGCCCGAGCACCAAGGGTCCTTCGCGTCCCTTCCGTTCGAGCGGGCGCGCACCGTGGTGGAGGCCTGGGCCCAGCGCACCGAGGCGCTGTCGCGGATGCCCGGGATCCGGCACGTGTTCCCGTTCGAGAACCGGGGTGAGCAGATCGGGGTGACCCTGCACCACCCGCACGGGCAGATCTACGGCTATCCCTATCCGGCTCCGCACGCGGCCCGCCTGGCCGCCCGCTCGAGGGCGCACCTCGAGGCCACGGGGCGGACCCTGATGGGGGAGGTCCTGGCCGACGAGACCGCCGCCGGGGACCGGATGGTGCTGGCGGGCGAGCACTTCTCCGCGTTCGTGCCCTACGCCGGGCGGTGGCCGCTGGAGGTCCACCTGGTGCCGCACCGGCAGGTCCCCGACCTGGCGGCGCTGACGGGGGAGGAGCGGGACGAGCTGGCGGTCCTCTACCGCGATCTGGTGCAACGGGTGGACCGGCTCTACGACACGCCGACGCCCTACATCGCCGCCTGGCACCAGACCCCCGTGAACACGGCGGACCGGGAGGCCGGGCGGCTGCACCTGCAGCTGACCAGCCCCCGGCGGGCCGAGGACAAGCTGAAGTTCCTGGCCGGCTCCGAGGCCGCCATGGGGGCGTTCATCAACGACGTCACCGCCGAGCAGACCGCCGCACGCCTGAGGGAGGCCGCACGATGACCCGCCAGAAGATCGACCAGCACGAAGAAACCCGGGCCGAGGAGCTCACCCGCCGCTTCACCGAGGTCTACGGCCACGCCCCGGACGGGGTGTGGCGTGCCCCGGGGCGGGTGAACCTCATCGGGGAGCACACCGACTACAACGACGGCTTCGTGCTGCCCTTCGCCATCGACCGCTCGGCGATGGTCGCCGTCCGGCTGCGCCGGGACGGGGAGCCCGAGGCTCAGACGGTGGAGCTGGCCTCCACCTACGCCCCCGAGGGGGAGAGGCTCTCCCGCGCACGGTTCACGGTCCCCGGCCTCACACCGGATGCCGTCGGCGACTGGGGCGCCTACCCCGCCGGGGTCGTCCACGTCCTCGCAGGGCTGGACAACGTAGAGGTGCCCGGCTTCGAGCTGCTGCTGGACTCCACCGTCCCCGTGGGCGCGGGCCTGTCCTCCTCCCACGCCGTGGAGGTCGCCACCATCGTGGCGCTCAACGACCTGCTCGACCTGGACCTGGACCGCCCCGCCATGGCGCGGCTGACCCAGCAGGCGGAGAACGAGTTCGTCGGGGCACCCACCGGGATCATGGACCAGTCCGCCTCGCTGATGGGCCGGGCCGGCGGTGCCCTGTTCCTGGACTGCCGCAGCCTGGAGTCCCACGTCGTGCCGCTGCACCTGGCCGAACAGGGATTCACCGTGCTGGTCATTGATACCAAGGTCGCCCACTCCCACGCCGACGGCGGCTACGCCGCACGCCGGGCCTCCTGCGAGGCCGGGGCCGCAGCCCTCGGGGCCGCCTCGCTGCGCGATGTCCCCGCCGACGCCGACCTCACTGTCCTCGACGAGGAAACCGCCCGCCGGGTCCGGCACGTGCTCACCGAGAACGTTCGGGTCCTGGCCACCGTCGAGCGGCTGCGCGCCGGGGACATCGCCGGCATCGGGGATGTGCTCGCCGCCTCCCACGCCTCCTTGCGCGACGACTACGAGGTCTCCTGCCCCGAGCTCGACCTGGCCGTCGAGGCCGCCACGGCTGCCGGTGCGGTGGGGGCGCGGATGACCGGCGGCGGCTTCGGCGGCTCCGCCATCGCACTGACCCCGGTGACCCAGGAAGTCCAGGTCCGGGAGGCCGTACAACGCCGTTTCACCGACAGTGGCTTGCAGGCTCCCGATATCTTCACTGTTCTTCCGGCCGCAGGAGCGCAGCGGCTATGAGCTGGTTGGTCACCGGCGGCGCCGGCTACATCGGGTCCCACATTCTGCGGGCCTTCCACCGGGCGGGTATGGACGTC
Source organism: Kocuria sp. CCUG 69068 (assembly GCF_020833785.1). Taxonomy (NCBI): domain Bacteria; kingdom Bacillati; phylum Actinomycetota; class Actinomycetes; order Micrococcales; family Micrococcaceae; genus Kocuria; species Kocuria sp. CCUG 69068. Next base: position 1,854 of record NZ_PDDL01000042.1, on the reverse strand, counting down.
GTGGCTCTGGATTCGCTCACCAGTGGGCACCGCGAGTTCGTGCCTGGCACGACGCCGTTTGTCCACGCCGACATCCTGGACACCGACACCGTGGTGCAGACACTGCGCGACCACGACGTCAGCGGTGTCATCCATCTGGCCGGGTACAAGTACGCCGGGGAGTCCGTCAAGAACCCGTTGCTGACCTACGAGCAGAACGTCACGGGCACTGCCCACCTGCTCACCGCCATGGAACGGGCCGGGGTGCCGAACATGGTGTTCTCCTCTTCGGCGGCTGTGTACGGCACCCCCCATGTCGACCTGGTCACGGAAACCACCCCTACTGTTCCGGAATCCCCCTACGGGGAGAGCAAACTCGTCGGGGAGTGGCTGATCCGCGACCAGGGACGGGCCAGGGGGCTGCAGCACACCTCGCTGCGGTACTTCAATGTCGTCGGCTCCGCCACCCCGGAGCTCTACGACACCAGCCCGCACAACCTCTTCCCCCTCGTGCTCTCCGCATTGGCCGCGGGCCGGAAACCGAAAATCTTCGGCACGGACTACGACACCCCGGATGGCACCTGCATCCGCGACTACGTCCACGTCGGCGACCTCGCCGCGGCGCACGTGGCCGCGGCCCGGGCCCTCGAGACCGGTCGGACCCTGGAACCGGTCTACAACCTTGGCTCGGGCACGGGCGTCTCCGTGCGAGAGATCATGGAGACCACAGCCCGCGTGGCCGACATCGACTTCGCACCCGAATTGTGCGACCGCCGCCCGGGGGACCCGGCCCGGATCGTCGCCGACGGGACACGGGCCGCCCGCGACCTCGACTGGAAAATGCGCCACAGCCTGCACGACATGGTGGCCAGCGCCTACACAGCACACCAGTAAGTCCGCCACAGAATCCCTACACAATAACGTGTACCGAAGTCGCCCGCCCGAGGCGCCCGCGCTACACGGGCTTCTGGAGCGTCAGCCCCTCTTGGGTCTCCTGATGGCGGGCCCTGCTGCGCTGTCGGTGGCGACGGACGGCGTCGGCGTTGGCGCAGGCCCGGCTGCAGTAACGCTGGGTGCCGGGTCGGCTGAAGTCCGCGAAGGCAGTCCCGCAGGCCTGACGTTCGCAGCGCCGGAGACGGTGGATGCCCCGGTGCACGAAGTGCAGAGCGGTGCCGGCGGTGATGAACGCCATCATGATCCGGTGAGCAGGCAGGGCATCGCTGCGGAAATGCATGTGCCAGCCGTCCCCGGCGTGGTTGGTCACGCTCACCGGCTGGGTGTATGTGGCGAGCAGGACGTTCAGGTGCGCCGCCCGCGCGTTCTCCTCTCCCAGATCTATCACTTGCACCCACTGCGCGAGGAAGTCCTGCAGCTGTCCCAACCCGTGTTCCTGGACATCGTCGTCGTCCAGGATCAGCCCGCGGGCCCGGCCGTGGTCTGCGGCAACCGCCATCGAAGCAGGGGGCTGGGCGAGGAACTCAAGCCCGAGACGAACACCGTCAGAACCGTAAGGGTTTACGTGCATAAGACCATTACACCAGGCTGGGTGCATGACGACCACACATAGCCAGGAACATCGGATCATCTCCACCCACCGCGTCTCGAACGGGCAGCTGACCTACGCACGCACCGCGCAGGGACAGTGGATCGTGCTCCTGCGCACCGAGGGCAGCGATCACCTATTGGGTGCCACTACAACCCCTGGGATGGAGCAGCCCAGCCGGTGACGGTGCGAGGGGCTGCCGCACTTGCTAGCGGACATGCCAATCTCCCTGTAGGCGGACACGTATCTCCCTGCTGACGGACAGCTGATCTCCCTGTCCTGGGCCATGGGATCGGGCTCGTGTCGGTCCCCATGCAGACGTCCCTCCGGGG
>NZ_PDDL01000041.1:0-28576 GCF_020833785.1 Kocuria sp. CCUG 69068 | reverse complement strand
CCTCCTGCGCACCGCACCGGGCCGTGCCGTCGTCGTGGACACCGGCCCCGACCCGCAGGCCCTGGCACGGTGCCTGCGGCGCAGCGGGGTGGAGCACCTGGACCTCGTGGTCCTCAGCCACGCCCACGCCGACCACACCGGAGGCCTGCCCGCCCTCGCCCGGCACGGGCGGATCGGCGAGGTCTGGTACGCCACGGCGGCCGCGGCACCGCCGGACGGGCTGACCGACGCGCTGCCCGGCGCCCCGGCCCGCCGGCCGGCCCCGGGGGAGACCCGGACGCTGGGCGGACTGCGCCTGACCGTCCTCGCCCCGGCACCGACCGCGCCGGGGCGCTGGAGCGACCCGTCCTCCGCCGACGAGAACAACGCCTCCCTCGTGCTGCGTGCCGAGCTCACCGGCGAGGACGGCGGGTCCACCTCCTGGCTGCTCACCGGGGACCTCGAGGAGGAGGGCGCACGCGCCCTCCTGCGCACCGCCGGGCCGCTCGTCGACGTCGACGTGCTCAAGGTCTCCCACCACGGCGCCCGCAACGGCGGCACCGCCGTCATCGACGCGGCCGGACCCCGGCTGGCCGTCGTCTCCGCCGGCCGGGACAACGACTACGGCCACCCCCACCCCCGGATCCTCGACCACCTGCGCACCCGGGGGATCCCCCTCGTGCGCACGGACGAGCACGGCAGCGCCTATATCCTGCGCGAGGGGGGCCGAATCCGTGCCGTCCCCGCCGAGCCTTAGTCCGCCGGCCCCCGGACCACCGTCCCGGGCCCCGGCGGGTCCTCGCCCCCCGCCCCCCGGTCCGGGGGACCCGGCCCGCGCTCCTCCCGCCGGCGCACCTGCTCGGTCAGCTCCGCCACCTGCGCCCGCAGCGCCGCGACCTCCGCGGCCGGGTCACGGCCCCCGCGGGCGGCCACCGCCTCCACCAGCCAGGAGGCCAGCAGAGCCGTGACCAGACCCAGCACCCCCACACCGCCCAGCATCAGGACCACCGCCACACCCCGGCCCAGCACGGTGACCGGGTACAGGTCCCCGTAGCCCACCGTGCTCATGGTCGTGACCGTCCACCAGGCGGCGTCCCCGAAGCTCGTGATGCCCGCCCCGGGAGCGCCCCGCTCGGCGTCCAGCACGGCCAGCGAGCCGACCACGCCCAGCAGCAGCGCCCCGCCGGCCAGGTGCACGGCCACCCGCCCCCGCAGGTCCGCCGAGGCCCGCCGGTTGACGACGAGCACCAGGGCGACCAGCCGCACCAGCTCCAGCTGCCGGAGCACCGGGAAGACCAGCACCAGCAGGTCCAGCAGATGGCGGGAGACGAACTCCCGCCGGTCCCCGGCCCGCACCAGGCGCACCACGTAGTCCCCGACGAACAGCGCCCACACCCCGCCCAGCACCACCCGGCACGCCAGCACGAGCCGCGGCTCCAGCCCCGGATCCAGGATGGGCCACGCCCACGCCACCAGGAACACGACGGCGGCCCCCGTCAGCACCCGCCCGGCCACCCGTTCCCCGCGACCCCTCCGCATGCCACGATCATGACCCCACCACCCGGGACCACGCCACCACATGTCGCCCGGACGTGGGAAGCTGGAGACCACCCCACCCAGCAGGCGGCCCCGTCCGGCCGCCACCACAGGAGGACGCGGCCATGACCCCACCGAGGCGCCCCGCACCCACCGCCGGACCCACCTGGCGCGACGTCGAGCCCACCCCGCTCATCCTGCTCACCGGCCCCGAGGACTACCTCGCCGCCCGCGCCCGCGACCGCGTCCGCACCGCCCTCAAGGACCGGCGCGGCCCCGTCGAGCTCTCCACCGTCGACGGCGCCGCCTACGCCCCCGGACAGCTCGCCGCGCTCGCCAGCCCCTCCCTGTTCGACGACGCGAAGCTCATCCACGTCAGCAACCTCGCCGCCATGAACGACGACTGCCTCGCCGACGGCCTCGCCTACGTCCAGGCCCCCGACCCGGACGTCGTCGTGCTCTGGGAGCACAGCGGCGGCAACCGCGGCAAGAAGCTCCTCGACGCCCTCAAGGCCGCCGGCGCCGCCGTCGTGGAGTGCAAGCCCCTCAAGAACGACCGCGACAAGACCGACTTCATCGTCACCGAGTTCCGCACCCACCGGCGCCGCATCGACCCCGACGCCGCCCGCGCGCTCGCCGCCGCCGTGGGCAGCAGCACGGCCGAGCTGGCCGCCGCGTGCGCCCAGCTGCTGTCCGACGGGCCCGAGAGCATCAGCTTCGACGACGTGGAGAAGTACTACGGCGGGCGCGTGGAGGCCACCGCGTTCAAGGTCGCGGACGCCGCGCTGGCCGGACGCGCCGAGAGCGCCCTCAAGCTGTGGCGCCAGGCCCTCGACACCGGGGTGGACCCCGTCCCGATGGTCGGGGCGCTGGCCGCGAAGCTGCGCACGATCGCCCAGGTGCACGGGACCCGCGGCGGCGCGGGTCAGCTCGCCCAGCGGATCGGGGCGGCCCCGTGGATGGTGGAGCGGGCGCAGGAGGAGTCCCGGCGCTTCTCCGAGGAGGACCTCGTGCGGGCGCTGCGGGCGCTGGCCGAGGCCGACGCCCAGGTCAAGGGCGAGGGGCGGGACCCCGCCTACGCGGTGGAGCGGGCGATCACGACCATCGCCCTGTCCGGCCGCCGCTGAGCGGCGGTCCCCGGGCCGGACGGGCCCGGGGACGACGGAGGCCCCGTCCCTGAGCGGGACGGGGCCTCCGTGCGGCCCGCCGGAGCGGCGGGCGCGGTTCGCGGGGAACCGGGATCAGATCTTGGCGACCAGCTTGGCCAGGCCGGACTTCTTGTTGGCCGCGTTGTTCTTGTGCAGGACGCCCTTGCTGACGGCCTTGTCGAGCTTGCGGGAGACGACGCGCAGGGCGTCCTGGGCGGTCTCCTTGTCGGAGGCGCCGACGGCCTCGTCGACGCGGCGGACCAGCGTCTTCAGCTCGGACTTGTACGCGTTGTTGCGCAGGCGCGACTTCTCGTTGGTGAGGTTGCGCTTCTTCTGGGACTTGATGTTGGCCACGTATAACTCCTTGGCGATGGGTGCGGAATTCGGTCAGTGAGGGCAAACAGGACAGCCATGTGACTGAGTGGGAGTGGGGACGCCCGTGTGGCGACCGTCCTGCAGTGCCCGACGACCAGCGCGGACACACAGCAGAAAAGTCTAGCAGACCGCGCCCCGCCGCCGGGCGGCGCCGACACGGGCGGTCCTGAGCCGCCGGCTCAGCCGCGCAGGCGGTGGAGCCGCCCGGCCACCCGGTCGAAGAGGGGCTCGGGCAGGACCGCGCCCTCGCGCCGGACGTCGGCGGGCAGCACCTGGACCACGCGGTCGAGCTTGACCTCGGACGGCCGGCCCCGCGGGTCCCACGGCCCCGTCCCGACGTCCACGTAGTCCGGGTCCTGCGCCAGTCCATTGCTGCGGTCCCGGGAGGTGAGCATCAGGCACAGCAGGTGGTCCCCGGCCCGGTCCACGACCAGCACGGGCCGGTCCTTGCCGCGGCGGTGGTCCTCCTCGAAGGGCACCCAGGTCCACACGATCTCGCCGGGATCGGCCTCGCCGTCGGACAGCGGCCGGTAGACGGGCCGCACCGGACCCGTCCAGTCCCCGGGGTAGGGGCGCGAGAGCCCCGCGGGGAGGCCGTCGCCGGCCCGGGACGGCACGGTGGGCCGGGGCCGCGCGGACGGCGAGGCGGTGCGCCGGCCCGGCCGGGAGGGCTCCGGGCGGCGCCGCCCGGAGCGCTGGTAGGCGTCCACGGCGCGGGCGGCGAGCCGGGTCAGGGTGCCGAGGTTGAGCTTCATGCGACCACTCTAGCCAGGGGCCCTCCGGCGCGGCCGGGGCCCCCGCGGGCCGAAATGGCTCTCCATGACCGAACGTGGGAAACTGGACAGTTGAATCCCCGGCGCGGTCCACCCGCCGGTAGCCCCAGGACCTGCCGGAAGCGACGTTCTCCCGGAGAAAGGACCGCCCGTGTCACCGCTGGCCGTCAATGCCCCGGTTCCCGCCTCGACCGACCCGTCGATCCTCCGAAACTTCTGCATCATCGCCCACATCGACCACGGGAAGTCCACGCTCGCGGACCGGATGCTGCAGGCCACCGGCGTGGTCACCACGCGGGAGATGAAGGCCCAGTACCTGGACCGGATGGACATCGAGCGCGAGCGCGGGATCACCATCAAGTCCCAGGCGGTGCGGATGCCCTGGAACGTGGGGGGCACGGACTACGCGCTGAACATGATCGACACCCCGGGCCACGTGGACTTCACCTACGAGGTCTCCCGGTCCCTGGCCGCCTGCGAGGGCGCGCTGCTGCTGGTGGACGCCGCGCAGGGCATCGAGGCGCAGACCCTGGCGAACCTGTACCTGGCCATGGAGAACGACCTCACGATCATCCCGGTGCTGAACAAGATCGACCTGCCCGCGGCCCAGCCGGAGAAGTACGCCCAGGAGCTCGGCAACCTCATCGGCGTGGACCCCGAGGACGTGCTGCGGGTCTCCGGGAAGACCGGTGAGGGCGTCGAGGCGCTGCTCGACCGGATCGTGGAGCTGGTCCCCGCCCCGCAGGGGGACGCGGACGCGCCCTCGCGGGCCATGATCTTCGACTCCGTCTACGACACCTACCGCGGCGTGGTCACCTACATCCGCGTGGTCGACGGCAAGCTGACCCCGCGGGAGCGGATCCGGATGATGTCCACCGGCGCGCAGCACGAGCTGCTGGAGATCGGGGTCATCTCGCCCGAGCCGAAGCCCACGGAGGGGCTCGGCGTGGGCGAGGTGGGCTACCTCATCACCGGGGTCAAGGACGTGCGCCAGTCCCGGGTGGGGGACACCGTGACCAACCACCAGCGGCCGGCGGCCGAGAACCTGGGCGGCTACGAGGACCCCAAGCCGATGGTCTTCTCGGGGCTGTTCCCCATCGACGGCTCCGACTACCCGGTCCTGCGCGACGCCCTGGACAAGCTCCAGCTCAACGACGCCGCCCTGGTCTACGAGCCCGAGAACTCCGCGGCCCTGGGCTTCGGCTTCCGGTGCGGGTTCCTGGGCCTGCTCCACCTCGAGATCGTCCGGGAGCGCCTCGAGCGCGAGTTCAACCTGGACCTGATCTCCACGGCGCCCTCCGTGAGCTACAACGTCACCCTCGAGGACCGCACCGAGCGCGCGGTCACGAACCCCTCCGAGTTCCCCGAGGGCAAGATCGCCGAGATCCGCGAGCCCATGGTGGCCGCGACGGTGCTGGCCCCGTCCGAGTTCATCGGCGCGATCATGGAGCTGTGCCAGTCCAAGCGCGGTCAGCTCAAGGGCATGGACTACCTCTCCGAGGACCGGGTGGAGCTGCGCTACCGGCTGCCCCTGGCCGAGATCGTCTTCGACTTCTTCGACCAGCTCAAGTCCCGCACCAAGGGCTACGCGTCCCTGGACTGGAAGGCCGAGGGCGAGGAGGCCGCGGACCTCGTGAAGGTCGACATCCTCCTGCAGGGCGAGCCGGTGGACGCCTTCAGCGCGATCACCCACCGGGACAAGGCGTACGCCTACGGGGTGATGATGACCGGCAAGCTGCGCGAGCTCATCCCGCGGCAGCAGTTCGAGGTGCCCATCCAGGCGGCCATCGGCTCCCGGGTGATCGCCCGCGAGAACATCCGGGCGATCCGCAAGGACGTGCTCTCCAAGTGCTACGGCGGCGACATCTCGCGCAAGCGCAAGCTGCTCGAGAAGCAGAAGGAGGGCAAGAAGCGGATGAAGATGGTCGGCCGGGTGGAGGTCCCCCAGGAGGCGTTCGTCGCGGCGCTGTCCTCCGACGAGTCCGGGGCGAAGGACAAGAAGAAGTAGTGGCCCCCGCCCAGCCGGAGGGCCTGCCGGGCCCGCTCGACGGACTGCTGCCGCCCTCCGCCGCGGTGGGCTCCGCCGACCGCACGCTCAGCCTCTACGTGCACGTGCCGTTCTGCGCGGTCCGGTGCGGCTACTGCGACTTCAACACCTACACGGCCGTGGAGCTCGGGGCGGGGGTGTCCCAGGACGCCTACGCCGGGGACGCCGCGGCGGAGGTCCGCTGGGCGCGCCGGGTGCTGGAGGACTCCGGGGTGGCCCCCCGCCCGCTGCACAGCGTGTTCTTCGGCGGCGGCACCCCCACGCTGCTGCCCGCCGAGGACCTCGCCGCGGTCCTGGCGCAGGCCGCGGAGAGCTTCGGGCTCGCGGCGGGCGCGGAGGTGACCACCGAGGCCAACCCGGACTCCGTGACGCCGGAGTCCCTCGCGGTGCTCGCGGCGGCGGGGGTGACCCGGGTGTCCTTCGGGATGCAGTCGGCCGTCCCGCACGTGCTCGCCGTCCTGGACCGCACGCACGACCCGGACAACGTGCCGCGGGCCGTGCGGTGGGCGCGCGAGGCCGGCCTGGGCGTCAGCGTGGACCTCATCTACGGCACCCCGGGGGAGTCCCTGGCCGACTGGGAGCACTCGGTGCGCACGGCGGTGGGCTACGAGCCCGACCACGTCTCCGCGTACTCGCTGATCATCGAGCACGGCACGAAGCTCGCGGCGCGGATGCGGCGCGGGGAGGTCCCGCCGATCGACGAGGACGACCAGGCCGACAAGTACGAGCTCGCGGACCGGGTCCTCGCCGAGGCCGGCTTCGAGTGGTACGAGGTGAGCAACTGGGCCCGGCCCGCCGAGGGCGCGGACGCCGGTGCCCACCGCAGCCGGCACAACCTCGCCTACTGGCGCAACCAGGACTGGTGGGGGATCGGGCCCGGGGCGCACTCGCACGTGGGCGGGACGCGCTGGTGGAACCTCAAGCACCCCGTGCCCTACACGAACCGGGTGCGCGCCGGGCAGTCGCCGGCGGCCGGGCGCGAGATCCTCGACGCGGACACCCGCCACCTCGAGCGGGTGATGCTGGAGGCCAGGATCCGCGACGGCCTGCCCACGACCGCCCTGGCCGGCGGCGGGCGGACCGCGGTGGCCGGGCTGATCGCCGACGGGCTGGTGGAGCCCGCGGCGGCGCTGCGCGGCTCGCTGGTGCTGACCCTGCGGGGCCGGCTCCTCGGCGACGCCGTGGTGCGGCGGCTGCTCGCCTGACGGGGGCACCCCGGCCGGGGCGCCCGCACGAGGAACGGATGCGTCCGTCAGGGACGTCCCCGGCGCGGACCGGGATCAGCCGCGCGCGGCGCGCCCCCGGGACCGCTCGCGGAGGCGCTCGACGAGCCGGTCGTAGAGCCGGGTGTTGAAGCGGTAGAGGTGCGGTTCGCCGCGGTTGACCCGGACCCCGCCGATCAGGGAGCCGACGGCGAGCAGCAGCCACGCGGCGGCGGCGGCGAGCGCGAAGAACCAGCCGATGAACGGCACCGGGGCGAACAGGATCCCGGTGACCACCACGAGGGTCGGCAGCAGGGTGAAGTTCATGGCCTCCATCGACTCCTGCTCCGTGAACGGGCCGCGCCCGCGGAAGACGCGGTGGACGAGGAACGAGGGGAGGAAGCCGATGACGCCGCCGAAGTGCGCCAGGGTCGCCCACTGGTGGTCCTCGGTGACGGTCAGCGGCTGGGCCACGGGGGAGAGGCCCTCGAACGGGGCCCCGGCGTCGTCGCGGCTCGGTCGGGGGTCGGTCTGCACGGGCACGGATGTCCTTCGGCGGTGGGACCGCGGCGGGGCCGCGGACGGTGGGTGGGACACGACCATCCTACCGACCGGCCCGGAGGCGGAGGATCGGCCCCGCGCACGTGTGCCTTTGTGACGATCTGCTGGGCGTTGCCCGTGCACGCGGGGCGCCGGGTCAGGCCCCGGGGGCGGTGAGGAAGTCGATGAGCTCCTCGACCCGGCCCAGCAGGGACGGCTCGAGGTCGGCGTAGCTGTCCACGCGGGACAGGATGTGCTGCCAGGCCCGGCCGAGGTCGCCGGGGGTGCGGTGCGGCCACCCGAGGGCGGCGGCGGTGCCGGTCTTCCAGTCCGTGCCCCGCGGGACCACGGGCCAGGCGTCGATGCCGAGGGTGCGCGGCCTGACCGCCTGCCAGATGTCGACGTACGGGTGGCCCAGCACCAGGACGTTGCCCGCTGCGCCGGGCAGGCGCATGGTCTCCGCGGCGATCCTCGACTCCTTGGAGCCGGCCACGAGGTGGTCGACGAGGATGCCGAGCCGCCGCCCGGGGCCCGGCCCGAACTCCCGCACGGCGGCGGGCAGGTCGTCGATGCCGTGCAGCGGCTCCACGACGATGCCCTCGACCGCCAGGTCGTGGCCCCACACCTTGGCCACCAGTTCGGCGTCGTGGTAGCCCTCGACCCACACCCGGGAGGCCTTGGCGGTGCTCGCGCGCAGCCCTTCGACGGCCACGGAGCCCGAGCGCGTGCGGGAGGGCTTGCGCGCCGCGGGGGCCCGGCGGGGCTCGACGACGACCACGGGCTCGCCCTCGAGCAGGAACCCCGGTCCCAGGGGGAACGCCTTGACCCGCCCCCTCCGGTCCTCGAGTCCCAGCACGCGCATCCCGCCGATGGTCTCCAGGGACACGACCGCGCCGACCCAGCCGGTCGCGACGTCCTCCAGGATCATCCCCGGGGCGACCGGGACCTCCGCGGAGACCGGCCGGCGGCGGGCGAGGGCGTCGTCGTCGAGGCTGCGCGGCCCCCAGCCGTGGTGGCTCATGGTCGTCCTCCCGGGTCGCGGTGCCGCGCGTCCGGCGCGGATCAGCCGGAAGCGTACCAAACCGCGGGGGCGACCGGCCGTCGGACACGGGGGCTACACTGGACGCCGTTGGCACTGTGGCCACCCGAGTGCCAGGGCATCTTCGGGGGCGTGGACGAACCGGGGAGGAGCGACGTGAACCATCCGAGACGACTGCAGATCCTGCAGGCCATCGTGGAGGACTACGTGCACTTCCGCGAGCCGGTCGGCTCCAAGGCCCTCGTGGACCGGCACCGGCTCGGCGTCTCGTCGGCCACCGTGCGCAACGACATGGCCGCGCTCGAGGAGGAGGGCCTGATCACGGCCCCCCACACGAGCTCGGGCCGGATCCCCACGGACAAGGGCTACCGCACGTTCGTCGACCAGATCGCGGCCGTCAAGCCGCTCTCGGGCCCGGAACGGCGGGCCATCCAGCGGCTGCTGGACGACGCCGCGGACATCGACGACGTCATGGAGCGCACCGTGCGGCTGCTCGCGCAGCTCACCCAGCAGGTCGCGGTCGTGCAGTACCCGCACGCCTCCGGGGTCACCGTGCGCCACGTCGAGGTCGTGGACCTCGGCGCCGGCCGGGTGCTGGTGGTGCTCATCCCGACCAACGGCCGGGTGGCGCAGCGCGTCGCCGTGCTGCGGGCGCCGCTCGAGGAGTCCCAGCTGCTCGAGCTGCGCGCCCGGGTGCTGGCCGCCGTGGTCGGGCGCTCCCTGACCGCGGTGCCGGACGCCCTCGCCGTGATGACCGCGGCCACCGCCCCGCCGCTGCAGTCGGCCGCCGCCGCCGTGGCGGAGGCCGTCGGCGCCCTCGCGGCGGGCGGGGCCGAGCACCGCATGGTCATGGCCGGCACCGCCAACCTCGCCCGCTCCACCGGGGACTTCCACCTGAGCATCGGCCCGGTCCTCGAGGCCCTCGAGGAGCAGGTGGTGATGCTCCGGCTGCTCTCCGAGATGGAGCAGGACGCCCGCGGGGTGGCCGTGCGGATCGGCACGGAGAACGCCGAGGGCCCCCTGTCCGAGGCCGCCGTCGTCGCCACCGGCTACGGGCCGCAGTCCAAGGTGGGGGTCGTGGGCCCCATGCGCATGGACTACCCGTCCACGATGGCCGCCGTGCGCGCCGTCGCCCGCTACCTCTCCCGTATCCTCGGGGGCTGAGCCCCCGCGGGCCCCGTCCCCGGGGCCCACCAGCGAAACCCACCACAGACCTCTCGACAGAACGGACCACGGTGAGCGATCACTACGAGACCCTGGGCGTGTCCCGGGACGCCAGCCAGGAAGAGATCAAGAAGGCCTACCGCAAGAAGGCCCGCCGGCTGCACCCCGACGTCAACCCCGGCCCGGAGGCCGCCGAGGACTTCAAGCGCCTCTCCCACGCCAACGACGTCCTCTCCGACCCCGAGAAGCGGCGCGTCTACGATGCGACCGGCAACGAGAACGGCACCGACACCGGCTTCGGCGGGGGCTTCCCCGGCACGGGGTTCGGCTTCGCCGACATCTTCGACACCTTCTTCCAGGGCGCCGGCGGCGCCGGCTCCGGCCGGCGCGGACCCGCGTCCCGCACCCGCCAGGGCCAGGACGCCCTGATCAACGTCCGGGTCACCCTCCGGGACGCGGTCTTCGGCACGGAGAAGAAGATCACCGTGGACACCGCCGTGGTCTGTCCCACCTGCGACGGCACCTGCTGCCAGGCGGGCACCCAGCCCGAGACCTGCGACGTCTGCCACGGATCCGGCCAGGTGCAGCGCCAGGTCCAGTCGATCCTCGGGACCGTGGTCACGGCGGCGCCGTGCGCCACCTGCCAGGGCTTCGGCACCGTCATCAAGCACCCGTGCCACGAGTGCTACGGCGAGGGCCGCGTGCGCGACCGCCGCCCGCTGACCGTCAAGATCCCCGCCGGCGTCTCGACCGGCAACCGGATCCGCCTCTCGGGTCAGGGCGAGGCCGGCACCGCAGGCGGGCCGAACGGCGACCTCTACGTCGAGCTCAAGGTCGATCCCGACCCCACGTTCGAGCGCCAGGGCGACGACCTGCACGCCCGCGTCCGGGTGCCCATGACCTCCGCGGCCCTCGGCACCACTGTGACCCTCGAGACCTTCGACGGCGAGCGCGAGGTGCCCGTCGGCCCCGGCACGCAGACCGGCCACACCGTGACCCTGCACGAGCTCGGTGCCACCCGGCTGCGCGGCGGCGGCCGGGGCGAGCTGTTCGTCCACCTCGAGGTCGAGACCCCCACGGCGCTCGACGACGAGCAGCGCGAGCTGCTCGAGCAGCTGTCCCGGCTGCGCGGCGAGGACCAGTCCACCGGCACCACCCTGAACTCCCCGGCCGGCTCCGGCGGCTTCTTCTCCCGGCTCAAGGACCGGTTCTCCGACCTGTGAGCCTGCCGGTCTTCAAGGTCGAGCCGGGCCGGCTCGCCGGTCTCGGTCCCGGGGCGGCGCTCACCGTCACCGGCCCGGAGGCCCGGCACGCCGTCACCGTGCGCCGGCTCGCGCCCGGTGAGCGGCTCGAGCTCGTCGACGGTGCGGGGACCCGGGCCACCGGGGAGCTGCGCGCGGGGGACCGGGACAGCATGGAGGTCGGCGTGGTCTCGGTGACCACCGAGCCCGCCCGCACGCCCCGGCTGGTCCTCGTCCAGGCCCTCGCGAAGGGCGACCGGGACCTGCTGGCCGTGGAGACGGCCACCGAGCTGGGCGTCGACGCCGTGGTGCCCTGGCAGGCCGACCGCTCGATCGTGCGGTGGAAGAAGGAGCGCGCCGCCAAGAGCCACGAGAAGTGGGTGCACACCGTCGCGGCGGCCGCCAAGCAGTCGCGGCGGGCGGTCTGGCCCGAGGTGCTGCCCCTGTCCGCCACCCCTGAGCTCGCCCGCCTGCTCGGGGAGCCGGGGACCCGCGGCCTCGTCCTGCACGAGGAGGCGCACGAGTCCCTCGCCGACCTGGCCGGCGCCGCCGGCACCCCCGGTGCCCCGTGGGCGGGCGCCGAGCGGATCGTTCTGGTGGTGGGCCCCGAGGGGGGCGTCGCGCCGGCGGAGCTCGAGGTCCTGGCCGGGGCGGGGGCCCTCGCGGTCCGGCTCGGCCCGGAGGTGCTGCGCAGCTCCACCGCCGGACCGGCCGCGCTGGCGGTGCTCAGCGCCGCACTCGGCCGCTGGGCGTCCGGGACCCCCTGAGCCCCGGACGTCCGGTTCAGCCGGGGACGACCTCCACGTCCTTGTCGTCGCGCACGGTCCCGCCCTCGGCGTCCCGGCCGACGACCGTCACCACGTAGGGGCCCGGCTCCAGCTCGAGCTCGGCCCGGAACCCGGCGGTCCCGTCGCCCCGCGGGACCTCGTCCGCCGTGCCGCTCGAGACGCGCTCCCCGTCCGGTCCGGCCACGGTCCACCGGCAGTCCCGCACCTCGTCCAGCGCCCGTCCCGAGAGGGTGAGGGTCCCCTCGGACCGTTCGTCCTGCCGGGGCTCGTCGAGCCAGAGCGGGGCCTCCAGCGCCTCGTCGGGGCGGAGAGGGCCGTCGAGGCGCACGGAGCCGAAGACCTCCTCGTCGGGCCGGCCGTCCACGAGCACCACGACCTCGGCCGCGGAGCCCTCCGGCAGCAGGCCCGCCGTGGCCGCCGTGGCGGTCACGGTGTGCGCGAGCTGCTGGAGGGCCAGCCGGACCTCGCGGTCGTCCAGGTCCGGGCGGAAGGCCTCGGACGGCAGGTCCACGGTGATGGTCCCGCCCGGGGACGTCGAGGCGCCCACCCGGTCCACCGGGGACCACAGCGTCCGGTAGTCCGGGTCCTCCGGGGTCGCCCCGGTCATCAGCGCCGCCGCCGCCGCGATGGGGTCCACGGCCGCGGCCGCCTCGGAGGCGTCCCGGAACTCGCGGAACAGCCGCTCCTCGCCGTCCGCGCGGCCCACCCAGTAGACGGGCAGCTTCGTGGTGGCCACCCGGCCGTCCGCGGTGCTCGCCGTGGTGGACGCGGCCGGCGCGGCGCCCGACGCGCTGACCGTGCCCTCGAGGGCGGGCTCCGGACCGGTGCCGCACGCGCCGAGGACCAGGGCGCCCACGGCGGACAGGGCGAGCACGGGGAGCCGGCCGCGGGCGGACCGGGGCCGGGAACGGGCAGTGGCCATGGGGGGACGCGCACCTCGGCTTTCCGGGATCGGGTGGGGCGGTGCCGGCACCGGGGGAGGCCGCACCTGTCCCCCTGCCGGAGGACCGGACCATTCCAGCACAGGGCCCGTGGACGCCCCCAGCCGAGGAGCCCCGGCGGGCGTGACCGATACCAAATCGCAATGTGCGGCGGGCGACCTCCGGTGCCGGAGCCGCGCGGTACCCTGGGGTGAGGACGAGTCCCGTCCGCCGTCCCTACCACGGCGACCCACGAGAGAGCGAGAGCACGGCCCGCGCGGCCGGACCCATGACTGAGACGCTGCCCGGCACCACGCACCCCCTGACGGCCCGCACCGTCATCACCTTCCCCGACCGCGAGACGATGGTCCGGTGCCTCGGCTCCGGGGACGACACCCTGCGCCAGGTGGAGACGGCGTTCCCCGGCCTCACGACCAGCCCGCGCGGTCTCGAGCTCGGCATCGAGGGCCCCAGCGGGCCCGTGCAGATCGTCGCCACCCTCTTCGACGAGCTGAAGGTCCTGGCCGGCCGCGAGACCGCGGTCACCCCGCAGGTCATCACCCAGCTGCTCGAGCTGATCGGCAGGGACCTCACCGCCCGCCCCAGCGGCGCCCTGACCCAGAACATCCTCTCCGGCCGCGGCCGCAAGATCCGCCCCAAGACGCTGCACCAGAAGACCTACGTGGATGCCATCGACGAGCACACCGTGGTCTTCGGCATCGGTCCCGCCGGCACCGGCAAGACCTACCTGGCCATGGCGAAGGCCGTCCAGGCGCTGCAGGCCAAGGAGGTCTCCCGGATCATCCTCACGCGCCCCGCCGTGGAGGCGGGGGAGCGGCTGGGCTTCCTGCCCGGGACGCTCAGCGAGAAGATCGACCCGTACCTGCGCCCGCTCTACGACGCGCTGCACGACATGATGGACCCGGACTCGATCCCCCGCCTCCTGGAGGCGGGCACCATCGAGGTCGCCCCCCTCGCCTACATGCGCGGCCGCACCCTCAACGACGCGTTCATCATCCTCGACGAGGCGCAGAACACCACGCCCGAGCAGATGAAGATGTTCCTCACCCGGCTCGGCTTCGGCTCCAAGATGGTCGTCACCGGGGACGTCACCCAGGTGGACCTGCCGGGCAGCGCGTCCTCCGGTCTGCGCCAGGTCCAGCACGTGCTCAGCGGCGTCCCGGACGTCGCGTTCACGGAGATGACCGCGGAGGACGTGGTGCGCCACGAGCTGGTGGGCCGGATCGTCAGCGCCTACGACGCCTTCGACACGACCAACCGGCACCGCAACGAACGGCGCCGGCGCAAGGACGACGCCCGTGCCGCCCGCGACGCCGCGCCGGCGGCCCCGGACGCGGACGGGGCGGAGGCCTGATGGCCGTCGAGTTCGACCTGCAGGTCGACCCGCAGGACGTCCCCGCCGGGGACCGCGCGGCCTGGGAGGCGGTCGACGTCGAGCTGCTGGGCCGGCTCGCGGACCACGTCCTGGAGCGCCTGCACGTCCACCCCGACGCGGAGCTGTCCATCGCGGTGGTCGACGAGGACGAGATGGCCCGCCTGCACGTCGAGTGGATGGACCTGCCCGGCCCCACGGACGTGCTCTCCTTCCCCATGGACGAGATGCGCCCGGGGACCCCGGAGGAGCCCGCGGAGGGCACCCTGGGCGACATCGTGCTGTGCCCCCCGGTCGCCCGCCGGCAGGCCGAGGCCGGCGGTCACTCCGTCGCGGACGAGCTGTGCCTGCTCACCACCCACGGGATCCTGCACCTGCTGGGGCACGACCACGCCGAGCCCGAGGAGCGGCAGGTCATGTTCGCCCTCCAGCGGGACCTGCTCACCGACTTCCTCGGCCGGCCCGCGCCGGTCGAGACCATGGAGTAGCGCCCCATGATGACCACTGCCGTCCTGGTCGTCGCGGCGATCGTGTTCCTGGGCACGGCGTTCGTCCTCACGGCCGCCGAGACGGGCCTGACCTACCTGCCCCGCGCGGACGCCGAGGCCATCGCCCGGGACGCCCCCGACTCCTCCGCCGCCAGGATCCTGGCCACGCCCACCGCGCACCTGCAGGCCCTGCGCTTCTGGAGCGTGTGGTTCGAGACGGCCTCCGCCGTGGCGGTGGCCCTCGCGATGTTCGACGGCCTCGACGACGTCTGGCTCGCCGGTCTCCTGGCCACCGTGGTGATGGCCGCCGTGGGCTTCGTCCTCACCGGGGTCTCCCCGCGCCAGGTCGGGCGCAGCCACGCCGCCGGCACTCTCCGGGCGACCGCCGGCCTGGTGCGCCTGCTGCGCATCGTGCTCGGGCCGGTCCCCGGGATGCTCGTGCGGCTGGGCTCCTCGGGCACCCGGGACGCGGGGAACATCGCCCCCGGCTACCTCACCGAGGAGGAGCTGCTGGAGTTCGTGGACCGGTCCACGGGCCAGGCCCTCATCGAGGACAACGAGGCGGAGCTGCTGCACTCGGTCTTCGACCTCGACGACACCAACGTCCGGGCCGTCATGGTGCCCCGCACCGACATGGTCTCCGTCGACGACGACGACACCGTGGACAACGCCCTGAACCTCTTCTTCCGCTCCGGCTACTCCCGCATCCCGGTGATCGGCGAGAGCGCCGACGACGTCCTCGGCATCCTGTACCAGAAGGACCTCGCGGAGCGGGTGCACCGGCTGGGCACCGGGCTGCGGCTCACGGGGCTCTCCGAGCTCGCCCGCGAGGTCCGCTACGTGCCCGAGTCGAAGAAGGTCAACGAGCTGCTGCGCGAGATGCAGCTCGAGTCGATCCACGTGGCGATCGTCGTCGACGAGTACGGCGGCACCGCCGGGCTGGTGACCCTCGAGGACCTCATCGAGGAGCTGCTCGGCGAGATCGTCGACGAGTACGACCGCGAGAAGCCCGAGGTCGCCGAGCTCGGCGACGGCCGCTACCGCATCTCCGCCCGGCTCAGCGTCGAGGACCTGGGCGACCTGTTCGGCCTCGACCTCGAGGACGACGAGGTGGACACGGCCGGCGGCCTGCTCGCCAAGTCCACCGGCCGGGTGCCCATCGTGGGCTCCCGCGCCACCGTCGAGGGCATCGTCCTCGAGGCCGTCACCCTGGAGGGCCGGCGCAACCGGGTGGGCCAGCTCGAGGTCCGCCGGGACCCCGACTGGGTCCCCCCGGGCTCCACGGCCGTGGAGCCCGCCGCCCAGGAGTCCGAGGAGGAGACCCACCACCATGTCTGAGCCCACACCCGCCGTGCCCCCTCGGGCCGGCGAGCCCACCACCGGGGAGCCGGTCCCGTTCCGCGCCGGCTTCGCCGTGCTGGTCGGCCGCCCCAACGCCGGGAAGTCCACGCTCACCAACGCCCTGGTCGGGCAGAAGGTCGCGATCACCTCGAGCCGGCCGCAGACCACGCGGCACACCATCCGGGGCATCGTGCACCGGCCCGAGGGCCAGCTCGTGCTCGTGGACACCCCGGGCCTGCACCGGCCGCGGACGCTGCTCGGCGAGCGGCTCAACGACCTCGTGGCGGACACCCTCGCGGAGGTCGACGTCATCGGCTTCTGCGTGCCCGCCGACGAGAAGATCGGCCCCGGGGACCGGTTCATCGCCCAGCAGCTCGCGGCCTCCGGCAACAAGCCGGTCGTGGCGATCGTCACGAAGACGGACACCGTCTCCCGCGCCGAGCTCGCCGAGCAGCTGCTGGCGGTCACCGAGCTGGGCCGCTCCGTCATGGAGGCCGAGCACCGGGTCCGCGCCGAGCGCGCCGAGCGTGCCGCCCGCAAGCCCCGCCACCGCTCCGCGGCCGCGCACGCGCCCCGTCCCGACGCCGACGACCCGGGCTGGGCCGAGGTCATCCCCGTCTCCGCCGTGGACGGCTTCCAGGTCGACGCCCTCGCCGGGCTGCTCATCGGCAGGATGCCGGAGTCCCCGGCCCTGTACCCCGACGGCGAGCTGACCGACGAGCCCGAGATGACGATGGTCGCCGAGCTCGTCCGGGAGGCCGCCCTGGAGGGGGTGCGGGACGAGCTGCCGCACTCCCTCGCGGTCGTGGTCGAGGAGATGGTGGCCCGCGAGGGCCGCCCCGCGGACCGGCCGCTGCTCGACGTGCGGGTCAACGTCTACGTCGAGCGGTCGTCGCAGAAGGCCATCATCATCGGCAAGGGCGGCGCGCGGCTGCGCGAGATCGGCACCCGGTCCCGGACCGCCATCGAGGCGCTGCTGGGCACGAAGGTCTACCTCGACCTGCACGTGAAGATCGCCAAGGAGTGGCAGCGCGACCCCAAGCAGCTGTCCCGCCTGGGCTTCTGAGCCACCCGGCGCCCCCGGATCGCGCCCCCACCCCGCCGCGTCGCCCGCCCCGAGTCCCGGGGCGGGCGACTAGCATGACACCCGGCGCCCCGGCCGGGCGCCGTCCCCCCGACCCCGGGCCCCGCGCCCGGGGCCTGCCAGGAGAGAGTCACCGTGTCCTCTACGCCCCCCGCCGCCCACGGACGCCACCGCGCCCGCCGATGGTCCCGGAAGCGCTGGGCCGCCGTCGGGCTGGTCGTCGTCCTGCTCGCGGTCCTCGGGGCCGGCGTGGCCGCGACCTGGCGGCTGCAGTCCAACCTGGACACCTCCCCGCTCGACCTCGGCGACGGGACCGGCCCCGAGGCCGGCCCGCTGGACATCCTCGTGATGGGCACCGACACCCGTGACGGCGAGGGCAACGACCGGTACGGCGACGACGAGGACAGCGCCGGCGCCGGCCTGACCGACGTCATGATGCTGGTGCACGTGAGCGAGGACCGCAGCGGCGTGACCGTGGTGTCCCTGCCGCGCGACCTGGTCGCGGACATCCCGCGCTGCACGGACCCCGAGTCCGGCGAGGTCCACCCGGCGGAGGAGGACGCGATGCTGAACTCGGCGATCGCCAACGGCGGCCCCGGGTGCACGGTCGCCACCGTCAACCAGATGACCGGCCTCAAGATCGACCACTTCATGCTCGCCGACTTCAACGCCGTCAAGGAGCTGTCCTCGACCGTGGGCGGCGTCGAGGTGTGCGTCAACGACGCCGTCGACGACCCGAAGTCGGGGCTGGAGCTGCCCGCCGGCGTCTCCTCCGTGGAGGGCGAGCAGGCCCTGGCGTTCCTGCGCAGCCGCGCCGCCTTCGGCGACGGCGGGGACACGAGCCGGATCCGCTCCCAGCAGTCGTTCCTCGCGTCCATGGCCCGCAAGATCAAGGACGAGGGGACGCTGTCGGACCTGCCGAAGCTCTACGAGATCGCCGACGTCGCCACCCGCAACCTGCACGTCGACGAGGGGCTCGGCTCCGTCCCGACGGTGGTCGGCCTCGGCACGGCGGTCCGGGGGATCGACCTGGGCAGCATGGTCTTCGTGACGGCGCCCACCGAGCCCTACGCGCTGGACCCCAACCGGCTCCAGCTCGACGCGGACCCGGCCGAGCACCTCTTCGAGGCGCTGCGCGAGGACCGGCCGCTCACGTCGCCCTCCGCGGAGCCGGCCGACGAGCCGACCTCCTCCGCGACCCCGTCGCCCGACGCCGCCGTCCCGGCCCCCACGGTCGACCCGGCCACGGTCCCGCTCACGGTCGCCAACGTCTCCGGCGTCGACGGCCGGGACGCGGACATCGCGGACGTGCTCGAGGACGAGGGCTACACGGCCGTCGAGTCCGGCCCGCAGGCCACCGAGCTGCCGGGCACGCAGATCTTCTTCGGCGCGGGGTGGTACGAGGCGGCCGTCGAGGTCGCCGAGCTGCTCGGCGTCCCCTCCTCGCAGATCGTGCCGACCACCGACGTGGTGGGGGTGTTCGTGTCGGTGGGCCAGGACTTCCGCGAGGGGGAGCGGCTCGAGCTCGGGGCGGGGCTGCCCGGGGAGCTCAACGGCCAGACCGCGGAGCAGTACACCTGCCAGCAGGCGGCCGGCGACTGGTGAGAACGCGACCCGGCGCGCCGGACGCCCCGTGATAGGTTGAACACATGCGGACCGGGACGCTCCTCCTCCTTACGTGCCGCAACGGGGCCTGACCCGAGGACTGGATGGCCGGCCTCCCGTTGCGGAGTTCCTGATGCCCGGCCACCCGCAGACGTCTCGAGCAGAACAGGCCCCTTCCATGCGCAACTACCAGCAGCCCTCCGGCATGCCGATCCACAAGTACGTGCCGTACCAGCAGCAGTTCCCGTTCGACCTCTCCGACCGCACCTGGCCGGACCGGGTGATCACCGAGGCGCCCCGGTGGTGCGCCGTGGACCTGCGGGACGGCAACCAGGCGCTGATCGACCCCATGAACTCCGACCGCAAGCTCAAGATGTTCGAGCTGCTCGTGCGGATGGGCTACAAGGAGATCGAGGTCGGGTTCCCCTCCGCCTCCCAGACCGACTTCGACTTCGTGCGCCGGCTCATCGAGGAGGACCGGATCCCCGACGACGTCACGATCCAGGTCCTGACCCAGTCCCGTGAGCACCTCATCGAGCGCACCTACGAGGCCATCGACGGCGCCGACAAGGCGATCGTGCACCTCTACAACGCGACCTCCACCCTGCAGCGGCGCGTGGTCTTCGACCAGGACATGGACGGGATCGTGGACATCGCCCTCACGGGGGCGCGGCTGTGCCTGAAGTACGAGGAGCAGCTGAAGAACACGTCCGTGACCTACGAGTACTCCCCGGAGTCCTACACCGGCACCGAGCTCGAGTTCGCGGCGCGCATCGCCAACGCCGTGGCCGAGACCTTCGAGATCGGCGGGGACCGGGAGATGATCCTCAACCTGCCCGCCACCGTGGAGATGGCCACCCCCAACGTCTACGCCGACTCCATCGAGTGGATGTGCCGCAACCTCTACAACCGGGACGCCACCGTGGTCTCCCTGCACCCCCACAACGACCGCGGCACCGGCGTGGCGGCGGCCGAGCTGGGCTACCTGGCCGGCGCCGACCGCATCGAGGGCTGCCTGTTCGGCAACGGTGAGCGGACCGGCAACGTGGACCTGGTGACCCTGGGCCTGAACCTGCTGACCCAGGGCGTGGACCCGCAGATCGACTTCTCCGACATCGACGACATCCGCCGGACCGTCGAGTACTGCAACCAGCTGCCCGTCCCCGAGCGGGCCCCCTACGGCGGGGACCTCGTGTTCACGGCGTTCTCCGGCTCCCACCAGGACGCCATCAAGAAGGGCTTCGACCGGATGGCCCGGGACGCGCAGGAGCAGGGCCGGGGCGTCGACGAGCTGGTGTGGGCCGTGCCCTACCTGCCCATCGACCCCAAGGACCTGGGCCGCACCTACGAGGCCGTCATCCGGGTGAACTCGCAGTCCGGCAAGGGCGGGGTCGCCTACCTGCTCGCCAACGAGCACGGGCTGGACCTGCCGCGGCGGGCGCAGATCGAGTTCTCCCGCGTGGTGCAGGAGCACACCGACACCTCCGGCGGGGAGGTCTCCGGCGCGGAGCTGTGGAAGGTGTTCGCGGACGAGTACCTGCCCACCGTCCAGGACGGGGACGCCGGGCGCTGGGGCCGGTACCGGATCACCAACATCACCACGACCTCCGAGGAGGACGGGGAGAGCACCCTCGAGATCGGCCTGGACGTCGACGGCGTCCAGCACCACCGCACGGCGCAGGGCAACGGCCCCATCGAGGCGCTGCAGACGATCCTCGCGTCCGAGGGCGTGGACGTGCGCGTGCTCGACTACAGCGAGCACGCCCTCTCGGCCGGCGGCGACGCCCAGGCGGCCAGCTACGTCGAGGCCGCCGTGGGGGACCGCGTCCTGTGGGGCGTCGGCATCGACGCGAACACCACCCGCGCGTCCCTGAAGGCCCTCGTCTCGGCGGTCAACCGGGCCGTGCGGGACGCCCAGGGCTGAGCGCCCGGCGCACCGTGCGACGGCGGGCCGCCCCGGACGTGGGGCGGCCCGCCGTCGTCGTCCCGCCCGGCCCGTCCCGCTGCGCCGTCGGCCTGCGCCGTCCGCCCCGCGTGGGACAATGATGCGGTGGCCAGGACGACGTTCGCATCACGCAGCTACCGGGACGACGCCGTCGTGCTGCGCACCTACAAGCTCGGCGAGGCCGACCGGATCGTCGTGCTCCTGACCCGGGACCACGGGCAGGTCCGGGCCGTGGCCAAGGGCGTGCGGCGCACGACCTCCCGCTTCGGCTCCCGGCTCGAGCCGTTCAACGTCGCGGAGCTGCAGCTGGTCACCGGTCGCAACCTCGACATCATCTCCCAGGCGCTGGGCAAGCGCGGCTACGGGTCGGTCATCGCCGCCGACTACGCCAAGTACACCGCCGCCGCGGCCATGACCGAGGCCGCGGAGAAGTTCACGGAGAACGACGACGAGTCCGCGGCCCAGCAGTACCGGCTGCTCGTCGGCGCCCTGTCCGCCCTGGCCCGCGGGCTGCACGAACCCGGGGCCGTCCTGGACTCCTACCTGCTGCGCGCCGTGTCCACGGCCGGGTGGGCCCCGAGCTTCACCGACTGCGCCCGGTGCGGCGCCCCCGGACCGCACGAGGCGTTCTCGGCCCCGCTCGGCGGCGCCGTCTGCCCGGCCTGCCGCCCGCCGGGGGCCGCCGCCCCCGACCCCGCGACCGTCGAGCACCTCTCCGCCCTGCTCACCGGGGCGTGGGAGCGGATCGACGCCGTGGAGCCCCGCACGGCCCGGGCCGCCGCCGGGATCGTGGCCACCTACGTACAGTGGCACCTGGAGAGGGCCGTCCGGTCCCTGAACCTCGTGGAACGGAGCTGACCATGCCCGGCTTTGCCGCCCCGCCCGCCCATCCCAGCGGCGCCAGCGCCCCGCCGATCCCGCGGCAGTTCGTGCCGCAGCACGTGGCCGTGGTCATGGACGGGAACGGGCGCTGGGCGAACCAGCGCGGGCTGCCGCGCAACGAGGGCCACAAGGCGGGGGAGGCGGCCCTGATCGAGGTGATGGCCGGGGCCATCGAGATGGACATCCCGTACGTCAGCGCCTACGCGTTCTCCACCGAGAACTGGAAGCGCTCCCTGGACGAGGTGACGTTCCTGATGAACTACACCGCCGACGTCATGGAGCGCCAGCTGCCCACCTTCCAGGAGTGGGGCATCCGGATCCGGTGGGCCGGGCGCAAGCCCCGCCTGTGGCGCTCGGTCATCAACCGCCTGGAGGAGGCCGAGCGGGCCACCCGCGACAACGACGTCGTCACCCTCACCATGTGCGTGAACTACGGGGGGCGGGCCGAGATCGCCGACGCCGCGGCCGCCATCGCCGCCGACGCCCGGGCGGGCGTCCTGAACCCGCGCAGCATCGACGAGAAGACCGTCCAGCGCTACCTCGACGAGCCCGACCTGCCGGACGTCGACCTCTTCCTGCGCTCCTCCGGGGAGCAGCGGATCTCCAACTTCCTCCTGTGGCAGTCCGCCTACGCCGAGCTCGTCTTCCAGGACGTGCTCTGGCCGGACGTCGACCGCCGCACCCTGTGGGAGGCCGTGGAGGTCTACGCCCGGCGGGACCGGCGCTACGGCGGAGCCGTCGACCGCGTCGCCGGCCCCGGCGCCTCCGCCTGAGGCCGGCGCCGTCGCAGACCGCGCAGCCAGGCGGCGAGATCCCTCTGCGCGGCCCGGCGCACGGCCTGCCGGGAGAGGTGCACGTCGTGGACGGCGCCCTCGTAGGAGCGCAGCGTCACGTCGGTGCCCAGATCGGGCGCGTGCCGGCGGATCTGCCGGACGTCCAGCACGGTGTCGGCCGAGCGCATCCGCTCGCTCCACCAGGGGCGGATGCACGAGCGGGCCGAGGTCTGCACCAGCACTGGAAGGTGAAGGTTCAAACCCTTCGCCACTTCACCCTGAGCCTGAAGGACAGCGTTGAGCCACCCCGGGGTGATGTCGAAGCTGGTCTCGGGCCGCCACCGGGCGTCGATCGGCCACTCGCCCTCCGCGTGCTCGCTGATCACCCGGTAGTAGTGGCTGCGCAGCCGGGCCCGCACCGGGACGTCCGGGCGCTGCTCGGCGAGCCGGGCCACCAGGGGGCGCAGGACGGCGCCCACGGCGTCGGAGCCGTGGCTGCCGATCCAGGGGGCGTTGAGGGCCAGTCCGTCGAGCCGGTCGGGGTGCCGTGAGGCCCACATCGCCGCGGTGAGCCCCCCGGTCGAGTGGCCCATCAGCACGAGCCGCCCCCGCGGACCGGGCAGACCGTCCTCGGCCATCACGCCGAGCGCCGCGGCGATGTCGTCGTCGTAGTCCGCGAGGTCCGTGGTGTGGCCCGGGCGGCCCTCCTCCACGGCGAGCACCTCGTCGGTGAGGTTCCGGCCGTAGCCGTGCAGGTCCAGGGCGTAGAACGCGTAGCCCGCGGCCGCGCACGTCCGGGCCAGCTCGGCGTTGAAGAAGTAGTCGGACCAGCCGTGCAGGTACAGCACGGCCCCGCGCAGTCGGCCCGGCACGAGCGGGACGTCCCCCGGCCGGTAGCGGACCACCGTGGCGGTGGAGTGGGGGGCGGAGCCGGGGTCCAGGTCCACGGTCCGCGCGCGGAAGCCGGGTCCCAGCACGTCGGGGACCCACGGGTCCGGGGGAGCACCCATGCCCTCACCTCGTGCGGGCGGCCCGTCGGGGCGCCGGTCCGTCAAGCCCCTCCGCGGCCGCCCGGCCGGAGGAGTGCCCTGTGGAAGACTGGGACCATGCGCTTCTACCCTACGTTCTTCACGGCTGTCTTCTCCCGGATGGACCCCGAACGGGCCCACCGGGTGGGGTTCCTCGGGATCCGGGCGGCGCGCGCCGCCCGGATCAGCACCGCGCTGCGGGTCTACACCCGGCCCGATCCCGCGCTCGAGGTGGAGGCGCTGGGCCTGCGGTTCCCGTCCCCGTTCGGGCTGGCGGCCGGTTTCGACAAGGGCGGCGAGGGGATCGGCGCCCTCACCGACCTCGGCTTCGGGCACGTCGAGATCGGCACCGTGACCGCCCAGGCGCAGCCGGGCAACCCCCGGCCCCGTCTGTTCCGGCTCGTCCGGGACCGGGCCGTGATCAACCGGATGGGCTTCAACAACGAGGGTGCGGCGGCCGTGGCCCCGCGCCTCGCGCAGGCGCGCCGCGAGCTCGAGGCGGACCACCGCGGCCGCGCCCGTCCGGTGCTCGGCGTCAACATCGGCAAGACCAAGGCGGTGCCGCTGGAGGACGCGGTGGACGACTACCTGCAGAGCGCCCGGGTCCTCGCCCCCCTCGCGGACTACCTCGTGGTCAACGTGTCCTCGCCCAACACCCCGGGCCTGCGCCAGCTGCAGGAGATCGAGAGCCTGCGGCCGCTGCTCGGCGCGGTGGGCCGCGCGGCCGACGAGGCCGCGGACCGGCACGTCCCGCTGCTCGTGAAGATCGCCCCGGACCTGTCTGACGAGGACGTGCTGGCCGTCGCGGACCTGGCCCTCGACCTGGGCCTGGACGGCATCGTGGCCACCAACACGACCATCGCCCGGACCGGGCTGGGGCTGGTCTCCGACCCCGCCGAGATCGAGGCCCATGGGGCCGGCGGGCTCTCCGGGGCCCCGCTGCGGCGGCGCTCCCTCGAGGTGCTGCGGCTGCTGCGCGAGCGCGTGGGGGACCGGCTGGTGCTGGTCTCCGTGGGCGGGGTGACCACGGCGGAGGACGTCCAGGAGCGCCTCGACGCCGGCGCGACTCTCGTGCAGGGCTACACCGCTTTCCTCTACGAGGGTCCCTTCTGGGCGCGCCGCATCAACCAGGGCCTGGCGCGCCGGGCGGGCCGCGCCTGGAGCTGACGGCTCACCGGGGCTGACGGCTCCCGTTACGACGGGGCGCCGCCGACCGCCGCCCCGTCGGCGGGCACAGGACTGCCCCCGGACCGTGCGGTCCGGGGGCAGTCCTGTCGCGGCCGGGCCCTGCGCCGGGCGCGGGCCGACCGGGGCTCAGGAGGGGCGCTCCCCGCGGGCGACCTGGGGCTTGGGCAGGCGGAGGCGGCGCATCGTGAAGGAGCGCATCGCGGCGTACCAGCGCACGCCGCGCTCCACGGTCCCGAACTTCGCCTGCATGGCCTTCTTCATCCGGGCCGTCGACAGCACGGCGTCCACGATGCCCAGGATCATCAGCGCCCAGATGAGGTAGACGCCGTAGGTGGCCACGTCCTGGACGGGGAAGAACAGGATGACGAGCGCGAGCAGCGCGACAACCATGAGGTACTCGCCCACGTTGATCCGGGAGTCCACCCAGTCCCGCGCGAACCGGCGCTGCGGGCCGCGGTCCCGCGGCCCGAGGAACCGTTCGTCCCCGGCCGCCATGCCGGCCTGCGCCCGCATCCGCTGCTCGCGCGCGGCGTCGCGGGACTGCGCCTTCGCGGCCTTGCGGTCCTCCGGGACCAGGGGCCGGCGCCGGGCCGCCTCCTGCTGCCGGCGGCTGGGCGTGGGCCGGCCCTTGCCCGGGGTCTGCCGCGGGGCGGCCACCGGTTCCGTGGGGGCGGCCGCAGCGGTCACCGACGTGGACCCTGCGCGGTCTGCTTCCTTCTTGCGTCCAAACACCCGTCAAGGATAGCCGACGGACCTGCCGGCCCCCGCCGGGCCCCGGACATAGGGTGGGTGCCATGAGCGAGCCCTGTGCCCCGACCGTCCCCGTCCCCGTCGACACCGTGCGCGCGGCCGTGCGCGCGGACATGCCGCGGACCCTCGAGCAGCTCGTCGAGCTGGTCGCGATCCCCGGCATCGCCTGGGAGTCCTTCGACGCCGCGCAGCTCGAGCGCAGTGCGGTGGCCGTGGCCGGCGTGCTCGCGGACGCCGGCCTGGAGGAGGTGGAGATCCTGCGCGTGCCCCTGGGTGACGGGCCGGGACACCCCGCCGTCGTCGCCCACCGCCGGCCCGCGCCCGGCCGGCCGACCGTGCTGCTCTACGCCCACCACGACGTCCAGCCCCCGGGCCGGCGCGAGCTGTGGGACTCCGAACCGTTCGTCGCCGAGGAGCGCGACGGCCGCCTGTACGGGCGGGGCGCGGCCGACGACAAGGCCGGGGTGATGGCCCACGCCGCCGCCCTGCGCGCCGCGACCGCCCACCGCGGCGACGACTTCGGCCTCGGCGTGACCGTCTTCGTGGAGGGGGAGGAGGAGGCCGGCTCCCCGTCCTTCCGGGACTTCCTGGAGGCCCACCGGGAACGGCTGGCCGCGGACGTCATCGTCATCGCGGACTCCGCCAACTGGGAGGTCGGCGTGCCCGCCCTGACCACGAGCCTGCGCGGGATGGTCGGCGCCGTCGTGGAGCTGTCCGTGCTCGAGCACGCCGTGCACTCGGGCATGTACGGCGGCCCGGTCCTGGACGCGCCCACGCTGCTGGCCCGGCTCATCGCGACCCTGCACGACGACGACGGCGCGGTCGCCGTCGAGGGGCTGCTCGCCGAGGACCGCACCGACCTGGTCTACGACGAGGAGCGGTTCCGGGCCGACGCGGCGGTCCTGGAGGGCGTCCGGCTGGCCGGGCGCGGTTCGATCGCCTCCCGGCTCTGGACGCAGCCCGCGCTGTCGGTCACGGGCATGGACGTCACGCCCGTGGACACCGCCGCCAACACCATCGCCGCATCCGCCCGCGCGAAGCTGAGCCTGCGCACGGCGCCGGGCCAGGACCCCGCCGAGGCCGCGGAGGCCCTCCGGCGCCACGTGGAGGAGCACGCCCCGTTCGGGGCGCACGTGCGCTTCGAGCTCGAGGAGACGGGACAGTCCTTCCGCACCGACATGAGCTCGGAGTCCGCGCGGATCGCCCGGTGGGCGCTGGGGGAGGCGTGGGGCCGGCCCGCCGTGGAGACGGGCATCGGCGGCTCCATCCCCTTCACCGCGGACCTCCTGGAGGTCTATCCTGAGGCCGGCATCCTCATCACGGGCGTCGAGGACCCGGACTCCCGGGCGCACAGCGCCAACGAGTCGCTGCACCTGGCGGAGTTCGAGCGCGCGGTGGTCGCGGAGACGCTGATGCTGCTCGCCCTCGACGACGCCGCCCGCCCCGGGCGGCGGATCCGGGAATGAACCCGATCGCCTATCCGTTGTGCCCGTGACAGACCCGCCGCCGGTCCGACCCCGTGCGGCACCCCTCCACAGAAAGTGAGCATCATGAGCGTCACGACCGAGAACGGCGCCGCAGTGGACGGCCTGCCCACCCACGGCGTCCAGCTGACCGACGTCGCGTCCCAGAAGGTCCGCGCCCTGCTCGAGCAGGAGGGCCGCACCGACCTCCGGCTGCGCGTGGCGGTCCAGCCCGGCGGCTGCTCGGGCCTCATCTACCAGCTGTACTTCGACGAGCGCATCCTGGACGGGGACTCCGTGCGGGACTTCGGCGGCGTCGAGGTCATCGTGGACAAGATGAGCGTGCCCTACCTCGAGGGCTCCACGGTCGACTTCGAGGACACGATCTCCAAGCAGGGGTTCTCGATCGACAACCCCAACGCGGGGGGTTCCTGCGCCTGCGGCGACTCCTTCCACTGAGTCCGTCCGCTCCTCCCGATAGGCCCGTCGTCCGTCCGGACGGCGGGCCTCTCGGCGTTTCCGGGGGGTCCCGCGGACCGCTCCAAGAGGGGCCTCCGAGCGCCGCGCGGAAGCTGACACTGTGTCACCAGATGTCAGCGACACGGGGTAAGCTCGGAGGGAAACATTCCACCTGACTGTGTCCGGGCTCTTCGAATCGGGGCCTTCGGCGCGCAGACGACGAGCACGAGAAGAAGAGGAAGGGCCGTCTGTGAGTTCGCACACACGAACCGACAGCCTCCGGCGCCGCACGGCGAAGGTGTCTGCGGTAGCAGTCCTGGCAGCAACCGCGCTGACGGGTTGCTCGGAAGAGGCGAAGCTCGGCTGGATGCCCACCGAGCGTGGCACCACCGACAACGCCGACATGATCCTCGACCTGTGGGTCGGGTCCTGGATCGCGGCCCTCGTCGTGGGACTGGTGACCTGGGGCCTCATGCTCTGGTGCATGATCGCCTACCGCCGGCGCAAGAACGAGACCGGCTACCCGCGCCAGGTGGCGTACCACGCCCCGCTCGAGGTCTTCTACACGATCGTCCCGATCGCCCTGATCATGTCCCTGTTCTTCTTCACCGAGCGGACCCAGGCCGAGATCACGGCCCAGCACGACAACCCGGACGTGACCGTCCAGGTCTACGGCAAGCAGTGGGCCTGGGACTTCAACTACCTGACCGACGACGTCTGGGACACCGGCATCCAGGGCCACCTCGACGGCGAGGAGGGCGTCCCCGAGCGGGTGCCCACCCTGTACCTGCCCGTCGACAGCGACGTCGAGCTGCAGGTCACCTCCCGCGACGTCATCCACTCCTTCTGGGTCCCCGCGTTCCTCGAGAAGGCGGACATGTTCCCGGGACGCACCAACAACATCAGCATCACCACGGGCCGTGAGGGCGAGTACTTCGGCAAGTGCGCCGAGTTCTGCGGCGAGTACCACTCGGAGATGCTGTTCAACGTCAACGTGGTCAGCCAGGCCGAGTACGACGCCCACATCCAGTCCTTGCGCGACGCCGGCCAGACCGGGGCCCTGGGCGAGGAGTACAGCCGCGACTCCTACCCGGGCGCGGACGACCAGCAGCAAGAATCTTTTAACAACTAAGGAGTACCGGTGTCCACACTCGAGTATTCACGGGACGAGGCAGCCACTGTCGCTCCGCGCGTGGTGCCCCGGTCCAAGGGACGGATGGTCGTCAACTGGATCACGTCCACCGACCACAAGACGATCGGGTACATGTACCTGATCACCTCCTTCGCCTTCTTCTGCATCGCCGGCGTCATGGCGCTGCTGATCCGCGCCGAGCTCTTCGCCCCGGGCATGCAGATCCTGGAGACCAAGGAGCAGTACAACCAGCTGTTCACCATGCACGGCACGCTGATGCTGCTGATGTTCGG
>NZ_PDDL01000040.1:0-28714 GCF_020833785.1 Kocuria sp. CCUG 69068 | reverse complement strand
CGCCCCGAGCCCTCGGGCCGGGACTCCGCCGGCTGGGCGGCCTCCTCGGCGCGCTCCGGCTCGTCCGCGGCCGCCTCCTCGTGGTGGGTGGCGGCGGCGATCGTCGCGAACGCCGTCCGCGCGGCCTCGGCCTTGGCCTTCTCCGCGGGATCGGCCTCGGCGGAGCGCTGCTCCGTCCGGGCGGGCTGCTGCTCGTTGCGGCCCCCGCGGCCGCGCTTGCGCTCCGTGCGGTTCGGCCGCTGGTCGCGGGACTCGCTCGTGGCACCGCCGGAGCGGCCCTCGAGCGGGTGGTCGTGGACCACCACGCCGCGGCCGGCGCAGTGCTCGCACGGCTCGGAGAACACCTCCAGCAGGCCGGTGCCCATGCGCTTGCGGGTCATCTGCACGAGGC
Organism: Kocuria sp. CCUG 69068; assembly: GCF_020833785.1. Classification (NCBI taxonomy): domain Bacteria; kingdom Bacillati; phylum Actinomycetota; class Actinomycetes; order Micrococcales; family Micrococcaceae; genus Kocuria; species Kocuria sp. CCUG 69068. The sequence goes on along the minus strand of NZ_PDDL01000040.1, from coordinate 28,323 downwards.
CCAGCGAGGTCACCTCCGCCACCTGGTGCTTGGTGCGGTCCCGGCCCAGGCACTCCACCAGCCGGCGCAGCACGAGGTCCCGGTTGGACTCCAGGACCATGTCGATGAAGTCGATCACAATGATCCCGCCGATGTCCCGCAGCCGCAGCTGCCGGACGATCTCCTCGGCCGCCTCCAGGTTGTTCTTGGTCACGGTCTCCTCGAGGTTGCCCCCGGAGCCGGTGAACTTGCCGGTGTTCACGTCGACCACCGTCATCGCCTCGGTGCGGTCGATGACGAGGGAGCCGCCCGAGGGCAGGAAGACCTTGCGCTCGAGTGCCTTCTGGATCTGTTCCTCCACGCGGTAGTTCACGAACAGGTCCTCGTCCTCGTCCCACTTCTTGAGCCGGTCGAGCAGGTCCGGTGCGACGTAGGTCACGTACGCCTCGATGTTGTCCCACGCCTCGTCGCCCTGGACGACCATGGTGGTGAAGTCCTCGTTGAAGACGTCGCGCACCGTCTTGATCGTGAGGTCCGGCTCCGCGTAGAGCATCTCGGGCGCGAGCGTCCTGGTCGACCCGGCCCGCTCCTGGATCTGCTCCCACTGGGCGCGCAGCCGGTTGATGTCGTGGGTGAGCTCCTGCTCGGAGGCCCCCTCGGCGGCGGTGCGCACGATGACGCCCGCCCCGTCCGGCAGACGGTCCTTGAGGATCTTCTTCAGCCGGGCGCGCTCCACGTCGGGCAGCTTCCGGGAGATCCCGGTCATCGACCCGCCCGGGACGTAGACCAGGTACCGGCCGGGCAGGGAGATCTGGCTCGTGAGCCGGGCGCCCTTGTGCCCCACCGGGTCCTTGGTGACCTGCACCAGGACCGAGTCCCCGGACTTCAGCGCGACCTCGATCCGGCGCGGCTCGCCCTCGAGCCGCGACGCGTCCCAGTTGACCTCGCCGGCGTAGAGCACGGCGTTGCGGCCCCGGCCGATGTCGATGAACGCGGCCTCCATGGACGGCAGCACGTTCTGCACCTTGCCCACGTAGACGTTGCCGATCAGGGAGTCCTGCTGGGTGTGCGAGACGAAGTGCTCGGCCAGGACGCCGTCCTCGAGGACGCCGATCTGGATCCGGTTGTCCTTCTGCCGGACCAGCATCTGCCGCTCGACCGACTCGCGGCGGGCCAGGAACTCGGCCTCGGTGATCACCTGGCGGCGGCGGCCCGTCTGGCGGGACTCGCGCCGGCGCTGCTTCTTGGCCTCGAGCCGCGTGGAGCCCTTCACGGCCACGACCTCGTCGACCGTGGCGGTCTCCGCGGCGCGGGGCGCCCGGACCCGGGTCACCGTGTTGGGCGGGTCGTCGTCGCTGCCGCCCACGAGCTCCATGTCGACCTCGCCGCGGCGGCGGCGCCGACGGCGGCGGCTGGTGGCGCTCCCGCCGGTCCCCTGGCCGGCCTCCTCGCCCTCATCGGCGAGCTCCGCCGTGTCCGGCTCCTCGGGACCGTCGCCCGGGTCCTCGGCGGAGGCGTTCTCCTCCTGCTGGCGGCGCCGCGCCTCCCGGCGCCGGGCGGCGCGCTGCTGAGCGGCCTCGCGCAGCTCGTCGAGGTCCGGGGCGTGGAACATGAGCGAGGTCGCCGTCACCGCGGCGGCCGGCGCCGTGCGCGGCTCCCCGTCGTCGTCGGTGTCCTCGTCAACGGTGTCCGCGCCGTCGTCGGTGTCCGCCTCGTCGTCCTCGGCGGACGGGGCGGAGTCCTGCCCGGCTCCGGCCGGCGCCTGGGCCCCGGGGCCCAGGTCCTCGGTCTCGCCGGCGGGCTCGACGCCCTCGGCGGCCTCCTCGGCACCGGGCGTGCCGGGCGCGGGGTTCGCGGGCGCGGCGGCCTCCTCGGCCACCGCACCGGGGCGCTCGTCGCCGGGGACCGCGGTCCCGGGCGCGACGTCGAGGGTGTCGGTCCCCGCGGCGTCGCCGGTGGCCGGCGCGGACGGCACGGTCTCCGACGGCTCACCGGGGACCTCGCCCGGCGTGCCGGGCCCGGCCTCCGGGACGGTGTCCGGCGCGGGACGCGCGTCCTCCGACGGCTCCTCGGGCACGTGGCCCGAGACGTCCGGGGCGGTGTCCGGCACGGCCGGCGTGTCCTCCGAGGGCTCCTCGGGCACGTGGCCCGGGGCCTCGGGGGCGGCGTCCTGCACCGTTGCCTCCGCCACCGGGAGGTCCCGGCGGGCGTCGTGCGATGTGTTCTGCTGACCAGCGTCCAGGGCGTCCTGCGCCCCGGCCTGGTTCACCTGTTCGGCATCCATATACAGCTGTGCTCCTGCCGCGGTACGCCGTCCGTACCCGGTCCCCGCAGCTGCTTGGTCGGCGTATCGCCGGTGGGGGTCCACGCGGCGGCCAGAAGTCCTGTGCGTACCCGTCGCGTCCCGCACACCTCGCGAACGGGCGGGGACGGCAACGAGCCAGTCCGGGGCTTCGAGCCGCTGCTCACGAGGGCAACGGTCTTGGGCCGGCGGCGGACGCGCTCAATCCGATGAGAGCCGCGGGTCCTGCCGACCTGGGGTCGAAGTCCGACTGGGCCGAGATCCCGCGTACGGGCGGGCTCGACCGTGGCCAGTATCTCACAGACGCCCCGGTGCGGGCCGGATTGGCTCCGTCACGGCCCGCAACCCGCGGGCACGGGGCCGGGAGAGCCCCCGGGGAGCATCAGGGGGCATCGCCTAGGATCGGCGTGTGACCTCCACTCCGCCCCGCCTCGACGACTCCCCCGCCGTGTCCCGCGGCCCGGACGCCCGCGCCGACCGGCGCTGGGGCCTCGTGGCCCTCGTGACCGGGCTCCTGGGCTTCTACGGCGCCGCCACGCTGGTGTACGAGCGGCTCCAGCTCTTCCTCGACGCCGGCCACCGCACCAGCTGCGACATCAACTCGTGGCTGTCCTGCGGCACCGTCATGCGCACGCCCCAGGCGGAGGCCTTCGGCTTCCCCAACCCCTTCATCGGCATCGTCGCCTACGCGGTCGTCGTGGCCGTGGCGCTCGCGGTGCTGGCAGGTGCCCGGTTCGCCGCCTGGTACTGGTGGGGACTGCAGATCGGGGTGACCCTCGGCTGGGCCTTCGTGCTGTGGCTGTGGTGGCAGACCACCTTCGAGATCAACGCCCTGTGCCTGTACTGCATGCTCGTGTGGGTGATGCAGACCGTCCTGCTGGTGCACACCACGACCCGCAACCTGCGCGGCGGGGTGCTGCCGGCGCCGGCCGGCGTGGCGCGCGGCGCCGAGCAGTGGGCGTGGTTCGTCTCCGCCGCCCTGCTCGTGCTGCTCTTCGGGACCGTCCTGGTCCGGTTCGCCGGGGTCATCTTCCCGGCCTGAGCCCGCCCGGTGCCGTGCGGCTCCGCCGGACGCCGCACGGCACCGACGACGACGGCCTCCGCCCGTGCTGGGCGGAGGCCGTCGTCGTCGGTGCGCACCGGGGTCCGGCGGGCTCAGGGCTCAGGGCTCAGGCTCAGGCGAACCAGATGCCGATCTCACGCTCGGCGGACTCCGGGGAGTCGGAGCCGTGCACGATGTTCTGCTGGACCTTCTCGCCCCAGTCCCGGCCGAGGTCGCCGCGGATCGTGCCCGGCGCGGCGGTGGTCGGCTCGGTGGTCCCGGCCAGGGACCGGAAGCCCTCGATCACCCGGTGGCCCTCGACGACGGCGGCCACGACCGGGCCGCTCAGCATGAACTCGACGAGCGGCTCGTAGAACGGCTTCCCCTGGTGCTCGGCGTAGTGCTGCTCCAGCACGGAGCGCTCCGCGTGCAGCAGGCGCAGGTCGACGAGGCGGTAGCCCTTCGCCTCGATCCGGGCGAGCACCTCGCCGGTGAGGCCGCGGGCCACGCCGTCGGGCTTGACGAGGACGAGGGTGCGTTCCGTGGTCATGGGGGTCCTTCCGAGGTGCGGGTCCAGGATGTCGGTGCCCAGCCTAGCCGTCCGGGTGCTCCCGCTCCCACTGCGCCTGGGCGGCGTCGCGGGCGACGTTCTCCCGGTCCAGCCGCGCCCCGGTGAGCACGGCGTACCACCAGGCGAGCACGGACAGCCCGCCCACGAAGAACATCGTGGGCAGCACGAAGCCGGTGGCCAGGAACACGGCCTGCAGGACCCAGCCGACCGTGTACCCCCAGGGCCGGCCCAGCACGGCGGGGGCCAGCCCCAGGAGCAGCGCGAGCGCGGTCCCGCCGGCCAGGATCGCCGTCCGGGCCCCGTCCCCGAGCTCCCGGCCGAGGACCCCGTAGGCGGTGAGGGCCGCGAAGAACGCGATGAACGCCTCCATGACCAGCACCGAGGAGGCGAACATCGTGCGGATCGAGCGCCGCGGCCGGGGCTGCCCGGGGCGCCGGTCGCGCTGGGCTCTGGTCATGCGTGCCACGTGGGACGGGTCCTCTCCTGCGGGGGGTGCGGTCGGTGCGGGGCGCGGGGCACGGTCACAGCCCCAGCAGCGTGCGGGCCTCGCCGACCACGGTGATCGAGCCCGTGACCAGCACGGCGCCGTCGAACTCCGGGCGGGCGGCGGCGTCCTGGACGGCCTCGGTCATCGCGTCGTCGAGCTGCGGGACGGCGTGGACCACGTCCTCCGGGAAGCCGAGGTCCACGGCGAGCTCCACGAGCTCCTGCGGGTCGACCGCCCGGGGCGAGGAGGACCGGGTGAACCAGAACTCGGTGTGGAACTCCTCGTACTCGTCGAGCAGGACCCGCAGCATCGCCTCGGCGTCCTTCTCCCGGAGCATCCCCACCACGAGGTTGAGCTTCCCGAACGTGAAGGCCTCCTTGAGGGCGGCCGCCGCCGCCGTGAGCCCGTGCGGGTTGTGCGCGGCGTCGAGGACCACCGGGGGCGCCTTGCGGGCCAGCTCCAGGCGTCCCGGGGACTCGACGGCGCCCAGCCCGGTGCGGACCAGCTCCGGGTTGAGCTCCTTCTCCCCGCCGCCCAGGAACGCCTCCACGGCGGCGAGGGCCAGGGCCGCGTTCTCCGCCTGGTGGGCGCCGAACAGCGGCAGCAGGACCTCGGGGTACCGCCCGGCCAGGCCCTGGAGCGTGAGCACCTGACCGCCCACGGCCGTGGCGCGGGCCTCCACGCCGAACTCCACGCCGCCGAAGCGGAACGGGACGCCGAGCTCCCGGGCCCGGGCGAGGAGCACCTCGGCGGCCTCCGGGTCCTGCGCGGCGGAGACGAGGAACCCGCCCGGCTTGAGGATCCCGGCCTTCTCGGTGGCGATCTCCCCGAGCGTGTCGCCGAGCAGGTCCGTGTGGTCGAGGTCGATCGGGGTCACCACGGACACCGCGGCGTCCGCCACGTTCGTGGCGTCCCAGGAGCCGCCGATGCCCACCTCGAGGACGACGACGTCGACCGGCGCGTCCGCGAAGACCGCGAACGCGAGCGCCGTGACGGTCTCGAAGTAGCTGAGCCGGGGCTCCCCCCGCTCGGCCAGCTCGGCGTCCACGAAGCCCAGGTACGGGGCGATCTCGCCGAAGACGCGCACGAAGGTCTCGTCGTCGACGGGCGCGCCGTCCACGCTGATCCGCTCGGTGACCCGGGAGAGGTGGGGGCTGGTGTAGCGGCCCACCCGCAGGTCGTGGGCGAGCAGCAGGGCCTCCACCATCCGGGCGGTCGAGGTCTTGCCGTTCGTGCCGGTCAGGTGGATCACCGGGGCGGCGCGCTGCGGCTCCCCCAGGACCTCCATGGTCCGGCGCATCGCGTCCAGGCGCGGGGCCATCCGGTTCTCGGGGGCGCGCTCGAGCAGCCGGGCGTAGACCTCCTCGACGGTCCCCGCCCCACCGGTCCCGGCGAAGGGGGCGCTCACGCCCGCACCGCCCCGGTGCCGGCGGAGGTGCCGGCGGAGGCCCCGGTCGGGGCGCCCACGACGGACACGGCCACGGCCGGTTCGCCCACGCGCAGCTCGAGCTCGGCGGAGAGCGTCTCGCCGGCCACGAGCCCGCGGTTGGCCTCGAGGGCGGCGACCGTCCGCTCGTCGGCGGTGACGACGGTGCGGATCCGGTCGGAGACCTGGAGGGCGGCGTCCTTGCGGGCCTGCTGGATCGCCCGGACCCTGTCCCGGGCGGTGCCCTCGGCCTCGAGCTCGGGGGTGAGCTCGGTGTCGAGGACGAGGAAGCCGCCGCCGGGCAGGACCGCCACGGCGCGGGACCCGGCCGCGGCGTCCTGCGCCACGACGGTCTCGAGCTCGTACTCGCCCTCCTGCAGCGCCGTTCCGCCGGCGGTGACGGTGCCGTCCTCGGCCGTGCTCCAGTCCCCGGACTTCGCGGCCTTGATCACGGCCTGCACGCCCTTGCCCAGGCGGGGTCCCGCGGCGCGGGCGTTGACCTTGAGCTGCTGGGAGATGCCGAACTGCTCCGCGGAGGCCTGGCCGGCGTCGAGCAGGGTCACCGACTTGAGGTTCAGCTCGTCCGCGACGATGCGCTCGAAGGTGCCCGCGAGCTCGTCGCCCCCGGGCACCACCACGGTCATCCCGGCCAGCGGCTGGCGCACGCGCAGCTGGTGGGCCTTGCGCAGGGCGGAGCCGTTGGAGCAGATCGTGCGGGTCGTCTCCATGCGCGCCACCAGGTCGGCCTCGGCGGGGAACAGCGAGGCGTCCGGCCAGTCGGTCAGGTGCACGGAGCGCCCGGCGGTCAGCCCGCGCCAGATCTCCTCCGCGACCAGGGGCAGCAGCGGGGCGGCCACCCGGCAGACGGTCTCCAGGCAGGTGTACAGCACGTCGAAGGCGACGGTGTCCTCGTCGAAGAACCGGTCCCGGGAGCGGCGCACGTACCAGTTGGTCAGGGTGTCCATGTAGGAGCGCAGGCGATCCGCGGCCCCGGAGACGTCGTAGCGGTCGAAGGCGTCCTGGACGTCCGTCACGAGCCGGCCGGTGGCGGCCAGCACGAAGCGGTCCATCACGTGCTCCGAGTCGTGGCGGGTCCGGGCCTCGTAGCCGGCGCCGCCGTTCGCGGCGTTCGTGTAGAGGCCGAAGAAGTGGTAGACGTTCCACAGCGGCAGCATCATCTGGCGCACGCCGTCGCGGATGCTCTGCTCGGTGACCACCAGGTTCCCGCCGCGCAGGATGGGGCTGGACATCAGGAACCAGCGCATCGCGTCCGCGCCGTCCCGGTCCAGGACCTCGTTGACGTCCGGGTAGTTGCGCAGGGACTTCGACATCTTCTGCCCGTCCGAGCCCAGCACGATGCCGTGGCTGATGACGTTGCGGAACGCGGGCCGGTCGAACAGCGCGGTCGCCAGGATGTGCAGCGTGTAGAACCAGCCGCGGGTCTGGCCGATGTACTCCACGATGAAGTCGCCGGGGTTGTGGGTCTCGAACCACTCCCGGTTCTCCATGGGGTAGTGCACCTGGGCGTACGGCATCGACCCGGAGTCGAACCACACGTCCAGCACCTCGGGCACGCGGCGCATCGTGGCGGCGCCCGTCGGGTCGTCGGGGTTCGGGCGGGTCAGCTCGTCGATCCAGGGCCGGTGCAGGTCGACCTCGCCCCGGTCGTTGACGGGCAGCCGGCCGAAGTCGGCCTCCAGCTCGGCGAGGGACCCGTAGACGTCGCGGCGCGGGTGCTCGGGGTCGTCGGACTCCCACACCGGGATGGGCGTGCCCCAGTACCGGTTGCGGGAGATCGACCAGTCGCGGGCGTTCTCCAGCCACTTGCCGAACTGGCCGTCCTTGACGTTCTCCGGGATCCAGGTGATCTGCTGGTTGAGCTCGACCATCCGCTCCTTGATCCGGGTGACCTCCACGAACCAGGAGGACACGGCCCGGTAGATGAGCGGGTTCCGGCAGCGCCAGCAGTGCGGGTACGGGTGCTCGTAGCTGGCCTCCCGGACCAGCCGGCCCTGGGCCCTGAGGTCCCGGACCACCGTGCGGGCCACGTCCTTGTCGAAGACGTTGCGCCCGGCGATCCCGGCCAGGGGCGCGCCGGGGGCGAGCCGCTCGTCCTCGAAGAGCCGGTAGAACACCCCGGACTCGTCGAGGGAGAGCACCACGGGGATGTCGTAGCGGGCGCAGACGTTCTGGTCGTCCTCGCCGTAGGCGGGCGCCTGGTGCACGAGCCCGGTGCCGTCGGTGGTGGTGACGTAGTCGGCCACGACGAACTGCCAGGACGTGCCCGTGCCGAAGCGCTCGGCGTCCGCGAAGTAGTCCCACAGCCGCTGGTAGCGCAGCCCCTCGAGGTCGGCCCCGCGGTGCCGGGCGGTCACCGCCGCGGCCGCGGCCGCCGCCGGGTCCTCGGCCTCGCCCCAGCCGAGGTCCTTCGCGTAGGCGCCCAGCAGCTCCTCGGCGACCAGGAAGCGCCGGCCCTCGAGCTCGCCGGCGCCGGGGACCACGGCGTAGACGATCTCGGGGCCCACGGCGATCGCCTGGTTGGTCGGCAGCGTCCAGGGCGTGGTGGTCCAGGCGAGGGCCTCCACCCCGGCGAGCTCGGCGGCCAGTTCGGGCCGGACCGCCCACGAGGCGTCGTCGAGCACGGGGAAGGTGACGGTCACCGTCTGGTCCTGACGGTCCTGGTAGACGTCGTCGTCCATCCGCAGCTCGTGGTTGGACAGCGGGGTCTCGTCCTTCCAGCAGTAAGGGAGGACGCGGTAGCCGGAGTAGACGAGGCCCTTGTCGTCGAGCGCCTTGAACGCGGCGATCACGGACTCCATGTAGTCCGGGTTGAGGGTCTTGTAGTCGTTGTCGAAGTCGACCCACCGGGCCTGGCGTGTGACGTAGTCCTGCCACTCGGAGGCGTACTTCATCACGGAGGACCGGCAGGCGTCGTTGAACGCCGCGACGCCCATCCGCTCGATCTCCTGCTTGTCCGCCATCCCGAGCTGCTTCATCGCCTCGAGCTCGGCGGGCAGGCCGTGGGTGTCCCAGCCGAAGCGGCGCTCCACCCGGCGGCCCCGCTGGGTCTGGTAGCGGGCCACGAGGTCCTTGACGTAGCCGGTGAGGAGGTGCCCGTAGTGCGGCAGCCCGTTGGCGAAGGGCGGGCCGTCGTAGAAGACGAACTCGTTGGAGCCGTCCCGGCCGGGGTCGCGCTGGTCCACGCTGGCCTGGAACGTGCGGTCCTGCGCCCAGTAGGCGAGGACGCGCTCCTCCACGGCGGGGAACGCGGGCGCCGCGGGCACGCCCCGGGCGGCGGGGTCGGTGGTCGCCTTGGGGTAGACGGGCTGGTCTGACACGGGGTCCATCCTCGTTCTGACGTCGGTGCTGCTCGTGCGGGTCAGGGTGCAAGGACGCTGCCGGCCGGTCGCCCGGGGCGGAACGCGGTACCACCTCGCTTGCGCCCCGGTCCCCTGGGGGACGCGGGCCGCCGCTCGTCGACTGCTGTGACGGGCTTACCCGTTCGGTTCTACTGGGGCGCGCCCCGGGGCGGGGCGGGCCTGTTCTTCCGAAGACTCCCCGGTGATGGCCGGATCGACGCCGTGATGACTGCCCCCATCTTAACCCACCGGCGACTTCGCCGAGGTCGCGGGAGGGCTACCGGCCGCGGATCAGCTTGTGCGGGGCCGCCTGGGCGACCGGCTTGATGGTCACGGTGTCGAGGTCCACGTGGTGGGGCAGGTTCACCGCGAAGGCGCACACCTGGGCGACGTCCTCGGAGGTGAGGGGCTTGTCCACGCCCGCGTAGACCTTCTCCGCGGCCTCCTGGTCCCCGCCGAGGCGGTTGAGGGAGAACTCCGGGGTGTGCACGAGGCCCGGGGCGATCTCGACGACGCGAACGTTGTGCTCGGCCTCCTCGAGCCGCAGCGCCTCGGTCATGGCCCGCTCGGCGGACTTCGCGGCGTTGTAGCCGCCGCCGCCCTCGTAGGCCCGGTGCGCGGCGAGGGACGTGAGGTTCAGGACGGTGCCCTCGCCGTTGGCGCGCAGCGCCGGGAGGAAGGCGCGGGTCAGGCGCATCGTGCCGAGCACGTTGACCTGGTACATCCACTCCCAGTCCTCGGTGCTGGCCTCGGCCACGCGGTCCGTGCCGCGGGCGCCGCCGGAGATGTTGAGCAGCGCGTCCACGCGGCCCTGCTCCTCCAGCACCTGGTCCCGGAGGGCCTCGACGTCGGCGTCCGAGGTGATGTCGCACGGCGCGGGCACGGCCCCCGTCTCGCGGGCCAGGGCCTCGAGCCGTTCGGCGCGGCGGGCCACCGCGTAGACGGTCCAGCCGGACCGGCGCAGCTCGCGCGCGGTGGCCTCCCCGATGCCGGTCGACGCGCCGGTGACGACGGCGACCCTGCCGGTGTGCGTGGTGGGGCTCTGCTGATCGGTCATGGGTCCCACGCTAGCCGGGCGCCGGGCGCCGCCCAAGCACCGGGGCGTCGGGGCGCGCGCCGGGGCTCGTGAGAGACTGGTCGGCATGGCTGACAACACGCAGGGCACAGACACGCCCGGGACCGCACCGGAGACCACGCCCGAGACCACGCCCGTGACCGTTCCCGACAAGCCCGCGCTGGAGGGCCTGGAGCAGAAGTACGCGCGCAGGTGGCGCGAGGAGGGCACCTTCGCCTTCGACGAGGACACCACGCGCGAGCAGGTCTACTCGATCGACACTCCCCCGCCGACCGCCTCGGGCTCCCTGCACGTCGGCCACATGTTCTCCTACACGCAGACGGACGTGATCGCCCGCTTCCAGCGGATGAGCGGCAAGAACGTCTTCTACCCGCTGGGCTGGGACGACAACGGCCTGCCCACCGAGCGCCGCGTGCAGAACTACTACGGCGTGCGCTGCGACCCCACGAGGCCCTACGTCGAGGGCTACCGCCCGCCGGAGAAGCCCGCGAAGAACCAGCGCGACTGGGACGTGGTCTCCCGCAAGAACTTCATCGAGCTCTGCGAGGAGCTGGCGGTCGAGGACGAGAAGGTCTTCGAGCAGCTGTTCTCCACCCTGGGCCTGTCCGTGGACTGGACCCGCACCTACCGCACCATCGACGCCCGCTCCCGGGCCGTCTCCCAGCGCGCCTTCCTCCAGGACCTCGCGGCCGGCAACGCCTACATGGCCGAGGCCCCCACCCTGTGGGACGTCACTTTCCGCACCGCGGTGGCCCAGGCCGAGCTCGAGGACCGGGAGCGCGAGGGCACCTACCACAGGGTCGCCTTCCACCGTCCCGACGGCGAGCCGGTGCACATCGAGACCACCCGCCCCGAGCTGCTGCCCGCGTGCGTGGCCCTCGTGGCCCACCCGGACGACGAGCGCTACCAGCCGCTGTTCGGCACCACGGTGCGGTCCCCCCTGTTCGACGTCGAGGTCGAGGTGCGGGCGCACCCGCTGGCCAAGCCGGACAAGGGCTCCGGGATCGCCATGATCTGCACGTTCGGCGACCTCACCGACGTCACGTGGTGGCGGGAGCTGGACCTCCCGACCCGGGCGCTGATCGGCCGTGACGGCCGCTTCGCGAGCGAGACCCCGGAGTGGATCGCCGCCGGCGCCCCGGCCGAGCGCTACGCCGAGGTCGCGGGGAAGACCGTGTTCTCGGCGCAGCAGGCCGTCGTGGAGATGCTCCGGGGGTCCGGGGACCTGGTGGGCGAGCCCCGGAAGGTCATGCACCCGGTGAACTTCTACGAGAAGGGCGACAAGCCGCTCGAGGTCGTCACCTCCCGCCAGTGGTACATCCGCAACGGCGGCCGCGACGCCGACCGGCGCGAGGCGCTCATCGGGCGCGGGCGTGAGATGGCCTGGCACCCCGCGTTCATGCGGTCCCGGTATGAGAACTGGATCGAGGGCCTGCACGGCGACTGGCTGATCTCCCGCCAGCGCTTCTTCGGGGTGCCCTTCCCGGTCTGGTACCGGCTCGACGGCGACGGCAACCCGGACTACGACGACCCCGTCCTGCCCGCCCTCGACCAGCTGCCCGTGGACCCGGCCGCCGACCCGGCCCCCGGCTTCGACGAGACCCAGCGGGATCAGCCGCACGGCTTCACCGGCGACCCGGACGTGCTCGACACCTGGGCGACGTCCTCGCTGTCCCCCCAGATCGCCACCGGCTGGGCGTTCGACGAGCGGCTGCACGCCAACACCTTCCCGATGGACCTCCGGCCCCAGGGCCACGACATCATCCGCACCTGGCTGTTCTCCACGGTGGTGCGCTCCGAGTCGCTGGCCGGCACGGTGCCCTGGACCAACACCGCGCTCTCCGGGTGGATCCTCGACCCGGACCGCAAGAAGATGTCCAAGTCCAAGGGCAACGTGGTGGTCCCCACCGAGGTGCTCGAGAACTACGGGGCCGACGCGGTGCGCTACTGGGCCGCCTCCGCCCGCCTGGGCGCGGACACCGCCTACGACGAGGGGCAGATGAAGATCGGCCGCCGGCTGGCCATCAAGCTGCTCAACGCCTCGAAGTTCGTCCTCGCCCAGGGCGTCACCGAGGCCTCCGTGCTCGGCGCCGGGGCGTCCGCGGACGTCGTGACCGACGCGGTGGACCGTGCGCTGCTCGCCCAGCTGGCCACGGTCGTGGAGCGCGCCGGCCAGGCGTTCCGGGACTACGAGTACGCCCGGGCCCTGCAGCTCACCGAGCAGTTCTTCTGGACCTTCACCGACGACTACGTCGAGCTCGTGAAGGACCGGGCCTACGGGGCCCGCGGGGCGGCCGCGCAGGCGTCCGTGCACGCCGCGCTCGCCACGACCCTCGACGCGCTGCTGCGCCTGTTCGCCCCCGTCCTGCCGTTCGCCACGGACGAGGTCTGGTCCTGGTGGCGCACCGGCTCCGTGCACCGGGCCTCGTGGCCGGGCGTCGAGGGCTTCGCGGACGCCGTGACCGACGCCGACCCGGAGGTGCTCACGACCGTGGGCGAAGCCCTCTCGGGGCTGCGCAAGGCCAAGTCCGAGGCCAAGGTCAAGCAGCGCACGGAGGTGCGCTCGGCGACCATCACGGCCGCCTCCGAGGACGTCGCCCGCCTCGAGGCGGGCCTGGGCGACCTCAAGGCCGCGGGCAACGCCGCCGAGCTCGTGCTCGTCGCCGGGCCCGAGGGCCTCGCCGTGCGCGACGTCGAGCTGGTCCCCGCGGAGGAGCCGGCCCGGTAGCGCCGTCCCCGGTGCGCAGCACGAGGGCCCGGCCGCCGCGGCTGCCGGGCCCTCGTGCTGTCCGGGACCCGGGTCGGTCCGGGTCGCTGCTCAGTCGAAGATCGGGCCCTCGTCACGACCGCGCTTGAGCTCGTAGAACCCGTGGTGGGAGACCAGGGCCAGGCAGCCGTCCCAGACCCGGGCGGCGTCCTCGCCCCGGGGCGCCGGCGTGAAGACCGGGCCGAAGAAGCCCACGCCGTTGACGGAGATGCAGGGCGTGCCGATGTCCTCGCCGGCGACCGCCTGGGCGGCCTCCGTGGAGGCCCGCAGCGCGTCGTCGAACTCGGTGGCGTGCCGGGCCGCGGCGAGCTCCGCGGGCAGGCCGACCTCCTCGAGGGACTCGGTGATGATCCGCTCCAGGTCCTCGATCCCCCCGGGGTGGCGCCGCGTGCCCATGGCGTCGTAGAGCCTCTTGTTGTACTCGTCACCGTGGGCACGGGCCGCGGCCTCGACCACGCGCACGAGCCACATCGACTCCTCGTGGCCGTGGTGGTGGTTGCCGGGGTTCTCCTCGTTGAGGATGCCCAGCGAGATGATCCGCCAGTGCACCTCGACGTCGCGCAACCGCTCGACCTCCTCCATCCACCGCGAGGTCATCCAGGCCCAGGGGCACAGGGGGTCGAACCAGAACTCCACCTTGTCCGTCATCAGCTTCCTCTCGTGCGGGCGTCCGCCGGGAGTGGCGGACGCTTCACCGGGTAGAAGCCACGGCTCAGGCTGTTTTGTTCCGGTTCTGCTCCTCGCGGATCATCTCGTGGGTGATGATCTCCGGCTCGGCCTGCTTGGCCACGGCCTCGGCGGTGACCAGCACGGCGGCGATGTCCTCCCGGCTGGGGAGCTCGAACATGACGGGCTGGAGCACGTCCTCGAGGATGGCGCGCAGCCCGCGGGCGCCCGTGCCCCGCTGGATCGCGAGCTCGGCGACGGCGGTCAGCGCCTCGGGGTCGAACGTCAGCTCGACGCCGTCCAGCTGGAACATCTTCTTGTACTGCTTCACGAGCGCGTTGCGCGGCTCGGTGAGGATGCGGGTGAGGTCGGCCACCGACAGCTCGCGCAGCGTGGTCACCACGGGCAGACGGCCGATCAGCTCGGGGATCAGGCCGAACTTCAGCAGGTCCTCCGGCATGACGTCGGCCATCACCTCGTGGCGCGGCCCGCTCTGCTTCAGCTCCGCGCCGAAGCCGATGCTCGTCCGGCCCGCCCGGGAGTCCACGATGTCCTCGAGCCCGGCGAAGGCGCCGGCCACGACGAACAGCACGTTGGTGGTGTCGATCTGGATGAACTCCTGCTGCGGGTGCTTGCGCCCGCCCTGCGGGGGCACCGAGGCCACGGTGCCCTCCAGGATCTTCAGCAGCGCCTGCTGCACGCCCTCGCCGGAGACGTCGCGGGTGATCGAGGGGTTCTCGGACTTGCGGGAGATCTTGTCGATCTCGTCGATGTAGATGATCCCCGTCTCGGCCCGCTTGACGTCGTAGTCCGCCGCCTGGATGAGCTTGAGCAGGATGTTCTCGACGTCCTCGCCGACGTAGCCGGCCTCCGTGAGGGACGTGGCGTCCGCCACCGCGAAGGGCACGTCGAGCTTGCGGGCCAGGGACTGGGCCAGGTACGTCTTGCCGGAGCCGGTGGGGCCGACCAGCAGGATGTTGGACTTGGCGATCTCGACGTCCTCGTCACCGGCCGCCGTGGCCAGGGACAGGGGCTTGCCGTTCTCGCCGGCCCGGACCCGCTTGTAGTGGTTGTACACGGCCACGGCCAGCGCCCGCTTGGCGGTCTCCTGGCCGATCACGTACTGGTGGAGGTGCTGGTAGATCTCGTGGGGCGTGGGGAGCTCCTGCTGCTCGAGGTCCTTAACCTCGCTCAGCTCCTCCTCGATGATCTCGTTGCACAGCTCGATGCACTCGTCGCAGATGTAGACGCGCGGGCCCGCGATGAGCTTGCGGACCTGCTTCTGGCTCTTGCCGCAGAAGGAGCACTTGAGCAGATCCGCGGTCTCGCCGATGCGCGCCATGAAACAGTCCTCTGGTCGGGGTACGGGAATCCTCGTCCAGGATAGGCGAGGACCGGGTCCCGCCCCAACACCAGGGCGCCCCGGTGCGCCGCGACCGGTCGGGTCGCGGCGCACCGGGGCGCTGCGGGTGGGCTGCGGCGGGTCGCCCGGGTCAGGAGGTGACGGTCGCGGGCTTGTGGATCTTCCGGGACTCCAGGACGTGGTCCACGATCCCGTACTCCTTGGCGGCGGACGCGGTGAGGATCTTGTCGCGCTCGATGTCCCGGTTGACCTCCTCGGCGGTCTTGCCGGAGTGCAGGGCCAGGGTCTCCTCCAGCCACTCGCGCATGCGCATGATCTCGTTGGCCTGGATCTCGATGTCCGAGGCCTGGCCCCCGCCCTGACCGGACATGGCCGGCTGGTGGATGAGCACGCGGGCGTTCGGCAGGGCCAGGCGCTTGCCGGGGGTGCCGCCGGCGAGCAGGACGGCCGCCGCGGACGCGGCCTGTCCGAGGCACACCGTCTGGACCTCGGGGCGGATGAACTGCATGGTGTCGTAGATCGCGGTCATCGCGGTGAACGACCCGCCCGGGGAGTTGATGTACATCGTGATGTCCCGGTCGGCGTCCTGCGCCTCGAGCACGAGCAGCTGCGCCATGACGTCGTCGGCCGAGGCGTCGTCGACCTGGACGCCCAGGAAGATGATCCGGTCCTCGAACAGCTTGGTGTAGGGGTTCTGCCGGCGGTACCCGTAGGGGGTGCGCTCCTCGAAGTCGGGGAGCACGTAGCGGCTGGTGGGCAGGGCGGCCGCGGAACCGGCCGTGGACGAAGGTCCGTGGGTGAAGGTCATGGTTGAGTTCCTCGGAGGTCTGGAAGAGCGTGCCTGATGACGTGGTGGGACCGCCGAGGTCCTACTCCTGGTCCTTCATGGTCCCGCCGCCGCCGGTCATGGAGCCGGCCGAGCTGGCGATGTGGTCGAAGAAGCCGTACTCGAGGCCGCGCTGGGCGTCGAACCAGTTGTCGCGGTCGTTGTCCCGGAGGATCGTCTCCAGGGACTGCCCGGTCTGCTCGGCGGTGAGCTCCGCGAGGCGCTGCTTCATCGACAGGATCAGCTCGGCCTGCACCCGGATGTCCGAGGCGGTGCCGCCCATGCCGCCGGAGGGCTGGTGCATGAGGATCCGGGCGTTCGGGGTGGAGTAGCGCTTGCCCTTGGTGCCCGAGGACAGCAGGAACTGGCCCATCGACGCGGCCAGGCCGGTGGCCACGGTCACCACGTCGTTCGGGATGAGCTGCATGGTGTCGTAGATCGCCATGCCCGCGGTGACGGAGCCGCCCGGGGAGTTGATGTACAGGAAGATGTCCGCCTGGGGGTCCTCGGCCGAGAGCAGCAGCATCTGCGAGCAGATGAGGTTCGCGTTGTCGTCGCGCACCTCGGAGCCCAGCCAGATGATGCGCTCCTTGAGCAGCCGGTTGTAGACGTAGTCGTCCTGGCCGCCCATGGGGCCGCCGCCCTGCAGGCGCGGTCCGGTGGAGGTTGCGTGGGTCGAGCCGAACGGCGACTCGTGAGCGGAGGTCATGTAACAGTGCCTCTTTCGTCCGTGTGGTCCGGTGATCTCTGAACAGAACACTAGTGCCCGCCCCGGGTCCCGGCCGGTCCCCGTCCGGGTTGTTCGCTGATGGCGCATGGTCGCGGGCGCGCCCGCCGCACACGACGACGCCGCCGTCCCGGGCGGGACGGCGGCGTCGTCGGGAGCGGTGTCAGGACGTCACTTGGCGGAGTCCGGGGAGTCGGCCGAGTCGGCCGACTCCGGGGAGTCGGCGGACTCCGCGGACTCGGGCGAGTCGGCGGACTCCTCCTCGGTGCCGGGGGTCGGGGCCGCGGTGGTCTCCTCGGGCTCGACCTCCTCGGCGGGCTCCCCCGCCTGCTCCTCGCCCTGCGGGCGCACGAACTCGGAGAGGTCCACCGTGTTGCCCTCGGTGTCGGTGACCGTCGCGTACTCCAGCACCTTGGCCAGGGCCTTGCGGCGGCGCACCTCGCCCACCATCAGACCGGCCTGGCCCGAGGAGTCGAGCAGCTGGGCGAACTGGTTCGGGTCCATGCCGTACTGCTGGGACATGTTGATGATGTAGTCGATCAGCTCGGACTGCTCGACGCCGATCTCCTCGGCCTCGGCGACCGCGTCCAGCACGATCTCGTTGCGGAACGCGTCCTCGGCGTTCTTCTGCACCTCGGCCCGGTGGTCCGCGGTGTCGTGGTCCGCCTCGGCCTGCGGGTTGTCGAAGTGCTGGGCGATCTGCTCGTCGATCACGGCCTGCGGCACGGGGATCTCCACGAGGGCCAGCAGCTTCTCCAGGACCTTGTCGCGGGCCTCGACGCCCTGCTCCACCACGGTGCCCTCGGCGGCCTGCTTCTTCAGGTCCTCCTTGAGCTCCTCGATGGTGTCGAACTCGGAGGCCAGCTGGGCGAACTCGTCGTCGGCCTCGGGCAGCTCGCGCTCCTTGACGGCGGTGACCTTGACCTTGACGACGGCGTCCTCGCCGCTGTGCTCGCCGCCGGCGAGCTTGGTCTCGAAGGTGGCGTCCTCGTCGGCGGACAGACCGGTGATGGCCTCGTCCATGCCCTCGAGCATCGTGCCGGCGCCCACCTGGTAGGACAGGTCGTTGGCGGCGTCGACCTCCTCGCCGTCGACCAGCGCCTGCAGGTCGAGGGTGACGAAGTCGCCCTCGGCGGCGGGACGGTCCACGGTCTTGAGGGTGCCGAAGCGCCCGCGCAGCTCGTCGAGGGCCTTCTGCTCGTCCTCGGCGGAGGCCTCGCGGGCCTCCACCTCGACCTCGAGGCCCTTGTAGTCGGGCAGCTCGATCTCGGGGCGCACGGCCACGTCGATCTCGACCTTGACGTCGGCCTCGCGGTCCGTCTCGTCCGGCTTGGCGAGGACCTCGACCTGGGGCTGGGTCAGCGGGGTGATCTCGTTCTCCGCCAGCGCCTGCTGGAAGAAGGTGTTCAGGCCCTCGTTGAGCGCGTTCTCGACGACGAAGTCGAAGCCCACGCGCTGCTCGATCAGCCGCGCCGGAACCTTGCCGCGGCGGAAGCCGGGGACCTGGATCTGGTTGGCGAGCGAGGTGTAGGTCTGGTCGATGAACGGCTTCAGTTCCGCGAACGGGACGTCCACCACGATCTTGACCTGGGTGGGGTTGAGTTTCTCGACGGCGCTCTTCACTTCCGCTGCACTCCTGAGTGGTAGGTCGGTTGGGTCTTCCGGTGCCGCTCTCCGGCCCGGGACAGTCGGGAAGGCGGCTGCCCGGCAGGACCGGGCAGCCGCTCCAACGTCGGGGCGACAGGACTCGAACCTGCGATCTCCTGCTCCCAAAGCAGGCGCGCTAGCCACTACGCTACGCCCCGGTACCTGCAGCCTCGGCTGCAACGACTGCGGTCCGGTGCACGAGCACGGACCACCGGCGAGTCTACCGGCTGGGCGGACGGGGCCGCACCTCGGCCCGCCGGACCCCGCTCCGCACGGCCCGCCGGCGTCCTGCCGACCGCGCTCCGCGGGTGCGCCCGCGCCCCGGGATTTGACACCGCGCGCGCCGGGCCGGTTAATGGGAAGGCCTCGACAGAGCGCTCCGCGGGGATGTAGCTCAATGGTAGAGCCTCAGTCTTCCAAACTGATTACGCGGGTTCGATTCCCGTCATCCCCTCTCCGTGCACGAACGCCCCGGTCCCGCTGGACCGGGGCGTTCGTCGTCCCCGGCGGCACCTCGGCCCGGCCCCCGGCGCGTCTCAGCGGCGCAGCCCGACCACCCGCCACACCGCGCCCCGGTCCGCGTGCACGGGACGCAGCCCGTGCTCCTGCAGGACGGCGAGCATGGCCGCCGGGGAGTGCACGTAGGTGCGGAAGGGCGTCCCGGCGGCGCGGAGGCCCAGGTTCTCCAGGGCGGCGAGCGCCCGCAGGAGGCGGTGCCCGGGCGGGTGGCTGAACACGAGCAGACGCGTCGCCCGGTCCGCGGCGGCGCCCAGGAGCCGTTCGTGGTCGGGGTAGCAGCACACGACCCGGTGCAGCACCACGACGTCGTGCGGGGCGACCGCCTCCGGGTCCGTCGCGATGTCGAGCTGCCGGCGCACCGCGCGGCCGGACACCCCGGCGGCGGCGGCCAGCTCCGCGGCCTCGGCCTCGTAGGAGTCCACGAGCTCCAGGTTCGTGGTCCGTGCCGCGCCCCGGCGCAGCAGCTCGAGCTGGATCCCGCCCACGCCGCCGCCGATCTCCAGCACGCTGGCCCCCTCGACGCCCTGGGCGGCGAGGAAGTCCACGACCCGCCGGGAGGCGCGGTCGAGGCCCCGCCGCCGGTACCGGCGGGCGAGGCGCCGCGCGAAGCGGGGACCGAAGACGCGCCGGTAACCGGGCGCGCCGCAACAACTGGACACGGCTCCAGGCTACGCCGTGGAACCCGACCCGGTCAGCGCTGGCAGGAGGGGCACCAGTAGAGCGTGCGCCCCTCCAGCTCCCCCGCCTCCACGGGCGTCCCGCACCGGCGGCACGGCAGGCCCTGGCGCTGGTAGACGAGGTGGGCGTGCCCGGGCCACGCCTGCGCCTCCGGGATCCCCGGGCGGTCCGCGGCGTCGGTCGTCAGGATCCGGCCCAGCCGCACGCCCGTGCGCATGAGGGCCGCGTTCTCCGCCCACAGCCCCAGCAGCACCGGCTCGTCGAGGGCGCGCCCCGGCGTCATCGGGTCCAGTCCGCGGCGGAACAGGGACTCCGCCCGGAAGATGTTGCCCACCCCGGCCAGCACGGCCTGGTCCATGAGCAGCGCGCCCACCGGGCGGCGGCTGCGCCGCACGGCGGCCACGAAGGCCGCGGGGTCCGCGTGCGGGTCGAGCGGGTCCGGGCCCAGCCGCGCCCGGGCCGCCTCGGCCTCGGCGGAGCTCTCCAGCACGCACAGCGCCGGCCCGCGCAGATCGGCCCAGCCCTCGTCCCCGACCAGCCGCACGCGCACCGCCCCCACGGGCGCCGGCGGCAGCAGCGGGCCGGCGGGGGCGGCGTCGTCGTCGTGCGCCTCCCGCTCCCCGATCCGGCGCGGGGCCCCGATGGAGGAGGCGCCGCGGAAGCGGTCGGTGCCGCCGAAGCTCCACGCGCCGTAGAGGCCGAGGTGCGAGCGCAGCACCCGATCCCCGGCGAAGTCGAGGAACAGCTGCTTGCCGTGGGCCCGTGCCCCCTCCAGCACGGCGCCGTCCAGGGCGTGCGCCCCGGCGGCGAAGCGTCCCTGCGGGGAGCTCACGGCCAGGGCCTGGCCCACGAAGCAGTCGGCGAACTGGCGGGCGAGGCGGTGGACCGAGTGGCCCTCCGGCACTCAGGCCTCCCGGGCGGCCGGGAACTCGCGCGGGCGCAGGTCCTCGAGTTTTCCCGCGACGGTGCCGGTGGACTCGTACTCGCCGATCTGGGCGATCCGGCGCTCGTGGCGCTCGTCCCCGGAGAAGGGTTCCGCGAGGAACGCCCGGACGATCGCCAGCGCCTCCTCCTGCGGGTGCTGGCGCCCACCGACGGCCACGACCTGGGCGTCGTTGTGCTGGCGCGCGAGCCGGGCGGTGTCCAGGTTCCAGGCCAGGGCGGCACGGATGCCCTCGACCTTGTTGGCGGCGATCTGCTCGCCGTTGCCCGACCCGCCCAGGACGATGCCGAGGGAGTCGAGCCCCGCCTCCCGGTCCGCCCGGACGGCGCGCGCGGCGCTGATGCAGAACGCGGGGTAGTCGTCGAGGGCGTCGTACTCGGCGGGGCCGTGGTCGACGAGGTCGTAGCCGGCGGCGACGAGCTCCTCGACCAGGTAGCGGGAGAGGTCCAGGCCGGCGTGGTCGGTGGCGATGTGGACGCGCATGGGCGGCGTGCTCCTGGGGTTCGCGGGAACGGGGCGGGATCGAGGCGCAGGGCCCGCGCGGACGGACCGGCCGCCCTCCAGCGTAGTGCGTGCCGCGCACACCGCAGGGCCTCCCCGGGCGGCTGGGACCCGGCTGACATAATGGGACGATCCCCTGCGGCCCACCGGTCGCGGACGCCCCGATCCCGAGCCATCCCGACCCGACCCCGACCCCGACCCCGACGAGAGGACGGCACTGAAGTGCCCGGAACCAACCTGACCCGCCAGGAGGCGGCCGCGCGGGCCGAGACCGTGGCGGTGGACGCCTACGAGGTGGTCCTCGACCTGACCCGCGGCGAGCGCGTCTTCCGCTCCACGACCACCGTGCGCTTCCGGGCGACCCCGGGCGCCTCGACGTTCATCGACGCGATCACCGACGCGGTGCACTCCGTGGTGCTCAACGGCACCGAGCTCGATCCCGCCGAGGTCTCGGACGGCGTGCGGATCCAGCTGCCCGGGCTCGCCGCGGACAACGTGCTCACGGTCGAGTCGGACTGCCGGTACATGAACACCGGCGAGGGCCTGCACCGGTTCGTGGACCCGGTCGACGACGAGGTCTACCTCTACACCCAGTTCGAGGTGGCGGACACCCGGCGCGTGTTCGCCGTGTTCGAGCAGCCGGACCTCAAGGCGCGCTTCGCGTTCACGGTCACGGCCCCCGCGCACTGGACGGTCGTCTCGACCCAGCCCACCCCGGAGCCCGTCGCCGCCGGCGAGGGCGCCGCCACGTGGTCCTTCACCCCCACCCCGGTGGTCCCCTGCTACGTCACGGCGCTGATCGCCGGCCCGTACGCGTCCGTGCACGACGAGCTCACCAGCGCCGACGGCCGCACGATCCCCCTGGGCCTGTACGCCCGCCGCTCGCTCGTGGAGCACGTCGAGGAGGAGGAGATGTTCGGCATCACCAAGCGCGGCTTCGAGTTCTTCGAGGCGCAGTTCGGGGTGCCCTACCCGTTCGAGAAGTACGACCAGCTGTTCGTCCCGCAGTTCAACGCAGGGGCCATGGAGAACGCCGGCGCGGTGACCTTCGTGGAGCTCTACGTCTTCCGCTCCCGGCCCACGCAGGCCCGGGTGGAGCGGCGGGCCATCACAGTCCTGCACGAGCTGGCCCACATGTGGTTCGGGGACTTCGTGACCATGCGCTGGTGGAACGACCTGTGGCTCAACGAGTCCTTCGCCGAGTTCATGTCCACCCTCGCCGCGGCGGAGAACACCCGGTACACGGAGGCGTGGACCACGTTCGCCGCCGGGGAGAAGTCCTGGGGCTACGAGCAGGACCAGCTGCCCACCACCCACCCCATCAAGGCCGAGATCCGGGACCTCGAGGACGTGCTGGTGAACTTCGACGGCATCACCTACGCCAAGGGCGCCTCGGTGCTCAAGCAGCTGGTGGCCTGGGTGGGCCAGGCGCAGTTCATGGCCGGGCTGAACCGGTACTTCCGGGAGCACGCGTGGGGCAACACCGAGCTGCGCGACCTCATGGTCCGGCTCGAGGAGGCCAGCGGCCGGGACCTCGACGAGTGGGCCGCGAAGTGGCTCGAGACCGCCGGGGTGAACACGCTGACCCCGGAGCTCGAGACCGACCAGGACGGGATCATCCGCTCCTTCCGGATCCGGCAGACCGCCCCCGACGAGCACCCCACGCTGCGCCCGCACCGCCTGGCCGTGGGCTTCTACGACCACGACGGGGAGCAGGGCAAGCTCGTGCGCACGCACCGGGTCGAGCTCGACGTCGACGGCCCGTCCACGGAGGTGCCGCAGCTGGTGGGCCGGGAGCTGCCGGACCTCGTGCTGCTCAACGACGACGACCTCGCCTACGCGAAGATCCGCCTCGACGAGTGCTCCCTGGACACCGCCCTGACCCACCTGAAGAACTTCGAGGACACGCTCCCGCGCGCCCTCGTCCAGGCGTCCGTGTGGGACGGCGTGCACGACGGCGAGACGCCCGCCCGCCGCTACGTGGAGCTCGTGCTCGGCAACATCGCCCACGAGACGTCCTCGACCGGCATCCAGGTGCAGCTGCGCCAGCTGGACACCGTGCTGGACGGCTACGTGGCCGAGCCCGTGCGCGGGGCCACCGTGCGCGCCGCCGCCGACCGGCTCCGCCGGCTCACCGAGGAGGCGGCGCCCGGCTCCGACCAGCAGCTGCAGTTCCTCCGGGCCTTCGCCCGGCACGCCCGCACCGACGAGCAGCTGGACGTCCTCGAGCAGCTCCTCGACGGGCGGCGCACCCTGGAGGGCCTGGCACTGGACACCGACCTGCGCTGGAGCCTGCTCACCGCGCTGTGCGCCGGCGGGCGTGCCGGCGACGCGGAGGTGGACGCGATGCTCGCGCAGGACAACACCGAGAACGGCGCGATCGCGGCCGCCCGCGCCCGGGCCGCCATCCCCACGGCCGAGGCCAAGGCCCGGGCGTGGCAGCAGATCATGGTGGACGGGTCCCTGCCCAACTCCATCCAGGACGCGGCGATCGACGGCTTCCGCACGGCCGCCGACACCTCCCTGCTGGCGCCCTGGGCCGAGGAGTACTTCGCGGCGATCCCCGGCGTGTGGCGCACCCGGACCCACGAGCTGGCCCAGCAGATCGCGATCGGCATGTACCCGAACATCCCCGTCCAGGAGACGGTCGACGCCGCGGACGCCTTCCTCGCGGACCTGCCCGAGGACCTGCACGGGCTCCGCCGGCTGGTCCTCGAGCAGCGCGACGCGACGGCCCGCGCGGTCCGGGCGCAGGCCGTGGACGCCGCCTACGAGGTGGTGCGCGCATGAGCGACGAGCAGCAGCGCCCCGGTCCGGCCGGGCACGGACCCGGGGGGCCCGGCTCGACGCCCCCGGCCGGCCAGGACCCGCGCACCGACCCCGCCGCGGCGGCCCCGCCCGGGGCGCGCTCCTTCGCGGTCGGGGCGCCCCTGTCCCAGCTGCGCCGCCCCGTGCCGCAGGTCGGCGACGAGCGGGAGCAGGCCGAGGCCGGCACGGCGTCGTCGTTCTACGACCAGGTGGGCGGGCACGAGACGTTCGTGAAGCTCGTGCACGAGTTCTACGCCCGGGTGGCCGAGGACGAGCGGTTCCGGGCGCTCTACCCGGAGGACGACCTCGGCCCCGCCGAGGAGCGGCTGCGGATGTTCCTCGAGCAGTACTGGGGCGGACCGACCACCTACTCGGAGCAGCGCGGGCACCCGCGGCTGCGGATGCGGCACATGCCGTTCCCCGTGGACACGTGGGCGCGCGAGACGTGGCTGACGCACATGCGCGCGGCCCTGGACACCCTGGAGCTCTCCCCGCTGCACGACGGGATCATCTGGGACTACTTCGACCGCGCCGCCCACGCCATGATCAACCGTCCCGGCTGATCCCCCGGGAGTCTCAGCGCTTGGCCAGGACGTGCCCGCCGGGGGTGCTCAGGCGCACCCAGCGGCCGTTCTCCGCGACGGCGACCTCCGCGCCCGGGCGCAGGAAGCCGAGCGAGTACGCGGCGAACGCCGCGCCGTCCGGCAGCGGCGCCCCGTTCAGCCGCCCCGCGAGCGGCTCCGCCCACCCGGACGACCGGCCCCAGACCTGCGAGCGCACGGTGTCCACGACGGCGGCGCCCGCGTCCGTGGGCACCGCCCGGGCGACCTCGGCGATCCCGGCCCGGGCGACCTCGCGCAGCGCGTCCCCGGCGACGGAGCCCACCGGGGTCCACCCGCCCAGGGGCGGGGCGATGCCCGCCCACGAGACGTTCGCGTCCACGGGGGGCAGGCCCACGTCCGTGGCGTCCTGGTCCTGGCGCGGCATCCGGTCGAGGACCCCGCCGAGCGGGACGGTGACGTCCAGGGCCTGCTCCCCGGACAGCGCGGCGGTGCGCAGGCCCAGGACCGTGGGCGTGGTGTCGAGCAGGCCGTGGGGCTCGAGCACGCACACGTAGACGCCGAGGGCCCGCCCGCGCGCCTGGAAGCGCACCGCGCCCTGCGGGTCCACCCCGCGGGCCCGGGACAGGTACGTCCGCAGGTCGGCGACGTCCCGCGGATCCGTCAGCGGGAGGGACCGGCCCACGGGGCTCAGGCCTCCGCCGGCGCGGGCCGGCGGGCGAAGCGGGTCGGGGCGTCCTGCCACTGCTCGAGCAGGCCCCGCTGCGTGTCGTCGAGGCGCACCGGCCGCCCGGAGGAGCGGTCGATCACGACGACGACCGTCTGGGCCACGGCGTAGACGCGCGACCCGTCCTCCTCCTGGACCGCGTAGTCCAGCACGAAGCTCGACCCGCCCACGGAGGAGACCCACACCCGCACGGACACCGGGTCGTCGCGGTACAGCAGCTGCTGCGTGTACTCGACCTCCTGCCGGCCGATCACGGTCATCAGGTCCCCCAGCAGGGTGCGGAACGTCGCGCCCTCCGGCACCCCCGCGGCGGCGTCCTCGGGCAGCGGACGGGCCATGAGCCGGACCCGGGCGTCCTCGAGGTACTGGAGCATGGTGACGTTGTTGACGTGGCCGTAGCTGTCGATGTCGCCGAAGCGCATCTGGATGGGGATCAGCAGCGAAGACATGCCCCCATCCCATCACACCCGGGCGCGCCGGACGCGCCCCGGCGCGACCGGCGGCTTGGCTAGAGTGAAGGCCATGACCTACAGCCCGATCCCGGACCCCACGCAGGCCCTGCTCGACATGCTCGACCTCGCGGACGGGGGTGGCGCGCGCACGCTCGAGGACATCTACGTGGGCCACTCCATCTCCCCCGCACGCGGCCGGGTCTACGGTGGGCAGGTCCTGGCGCAGGCCGCGACCGCCGCCATGCGCACCGTGGAGCCGGAGCGGATCATCCACTCGATGCACGCGTACTTCCTGCGCGCCGGGGACGTGTCCCAGCCGATCACCTTCGGCGTGGAGCGGATCCGGGACGGGCGGTCCTTCTCCGCACGCCGCGTGCACGCCTACCAGGACGGGCGCGCCATCCTCTCGGCCATCGCGTCCTTCCAGGTCCCGGCCCGGGGCCTGGACCACCAGGACGAGTCCCCCCGGAACCTGCCCGAGCCGGAGTCCCTGCCCAGCGCCGTGGAGCTGCTCGGCCACGTCGACGCCCCCGAGGCGCAGGCGATCGCGCACGAGCGGCCCTTCGACATGCGGTACATCACGGAGCCGATCTACTTCAAGCCGGACTCCCGGGGAGAGCCGTTCAACGCGGTGTGGATCAAGACCCTCAAGCCGCTGCCGGACGACCCGAACATCCACCGCGCCGCGCTCGCCTACGCGAGCGACTACACGCTGCTCGAGCCCATCCTGCGCCTGCACGGCAGGACGTGGATCGAGCCCGGCATGAACATCGCCTCCCTCGACCACGCGATGTGGTGGCACCGGGAGACCCGCGCGGACGAGTGGCTGCTCTACGTGCAGTCCTCCCCCAACGCCTCCTCGGCCCGCGGCCTCGGGGTGGGCCGGATGTTCTCCCGGGACGGCCGGCTCGTCGCCACGACCGCCCAGGAGGGCATGATGCGCTTCCCGGAGTTCTCCTGACCGCACCGGAGCACGCCGGAGGGGCCCGCCGGGCGGGAAGGAGCTGCTCCTTCCCGCCCGGCGGGCCCCTCGGGCGGCACGGGCTCCGGGCCCGGCCCTGCGTCAGTCGCGGGTGAGGCGGCGGTGGGTGACGCGGTGCGGCCGCGCGGCGTCGGCGCCGAGGCGCTCCACCTTGTTGGCCTCGTACGACTCGAAGTTGCCCTCGAACCAGTACCACTGGTCCGGCTCGTCCTCGGTGCCCTCCCACGCGAGGATGTGGGTGGCGACCCGGTCGAGGAACCACCGGTCGTGGGAGACGACCACGGCGCAGCCCGGGAACTCCAGCAGCGCGTTCTCCAGGGAGCCGAGGGTCTCGACGTCGAGGTCGTTGGTGGGCTCGTCGAGGAGCAGCAGGTTGCCGCCCTGCTTGAGGGTCATGGCCAGGTTCAGCCGGTTGCGCTCTCCGCCCGAGAGCACCCCGGCCTTCTTCTGCTGGTCGGGGCCCTTGAAGCCGAACGCGGAGACGTAGGCGCGCGAGGGCATCTCGACGTTGCCGACGTTGATGTAGTCCAGGCCGTCCGAGACGACCTCCCACAGCGACTTGCTGGCGTCGAGGTTCGCGCGGTTCTGGTCCACGTAGGAGATCTTGACGGAGTCGCCGATCTTCAGCTCCCCGCCGTCCAGCTCCTCCATGCCGACGATGGTCTTGAACAGCGTCGACTTGCCGACGCCGTTGGGGCCGATGACGCCCACGATGCCGTTGCGCGGCAGGGAGAAGGACAGGCCCTTGATGAGGGAGCGGTCCCCGAAGCCCTTCTGCAGGTCCTTCGCCTCGATCACGAGGTTGCCCAGGCGGGGTCCCGGCGGGATCTGGATCTCCTCGAAGTCCAGCTTGCGGGTCTTCTCGGCCTCGGCGGCCATCTCCTCGTAGCGGGCCAGGCGGGCCTTCGACTTCGCCTGGCGGCCCTTGGCGTTGGAGCGCACCCACTCGAGCTCGTCGGCCAGCCGCTTGGCCTGCTTGGCGTCCTTCTTGCCCTGCACCTCCATGCGGGCGCGCTTGGTCTCGAGGTAGGCCGAGTAGTTGCCCTCGTAGCCGTACAGCCGGCCGCGGTCGACCTCGCAGATCCACTCGGCCACGTGGTCGAGGAAGTACCGGTCGTGGGTCACGGCCATGACGGCGCCGTGGTAGTCCTTCAGGTGCTGCTCCAGCCACAGCACGGACTCGGCGTCGAGGTGGTTGGTGGGCTCGTCGAGCAGCAGGAGGTCCGGCTTCTGCAGCAGCAGCTTGCACAGGGCCACGCGGCGGCGCTCACCACCGGAGAGGACCGTGACGTCGGCGTCCGGCGGCGGGCAGCGCAGGGCGTCCATCGCCTGCTCCAGCTGGGAGTCGAGGTCCCAGGCGTTGGCGGCGTCGATGTCCTCCTGGAGCTTGCCCATCTCCTCCATGAGGGAGTCGAAGTCCGCGTCCGGCTGGGCCATCTCCTCGGAGATCGCGTTGAAGCGGTCGACCTTCGCCTTGATCTCGCCCACGCCCTCCTCGACGTTGCCCAGGACGGTCTTCTCCTCGTTCAGCGGCGGCTCCTGGAGCAGGATGCCGACGGTGTAGCCGGGGCTGAGCCGGGCCTCGCCGTTGGACGGCTGGTCGAGGCCGGCCATGATCTTGAGGATGGTGGACTTGCCGGCCCCGTTGGGTCCCACGACGCCGATCTTCGCGCCGGGGTAGAACGACATGGTGACGTCGTCCAGGATGACTTTGTCGCCCACGGTCTTGCGGGCCTTGGACATTGTGTAGATGAATTCCGCCATGCCCTCAAGGCTACCCCGCCCGGCGGAGGCCGAGGGGCGGCCACCGGGCGGGGACGGACCGGGGGCTGGGGCGCCGCAGCCCCCGCTCCGTCCCCGCGCCGGGACGGCTCCGCCCGGGAAGCTCAGGCGGTGGCGGGCTGGCGGCGCGGGCG
>NZ_PDDL01000004.1:0-76996 GCF_020833785.1 Kocuria sp. CCUG 69068 | reverse complement strand
CGGCGGCCCCGGCCTCGGGCCAGGGACTGCGCAGCAGGGCGCGGGCGGCGGGTCGCGCCGCGGCGGCGGGGAGAAGCCGGGCCGCGGGCAGCCAGAAGGCCTCGGGCTCGTCGTCCGGACTGAAGGGGCGGGGAGTGTGCGGCATGGCCTTCTCGCGGGGGGTCAAGAGGGGCCGTCCCGGTCGATCACGGGGCGTGCTGCGGGCGGGGGAAGACGTTTCTCGCCGGGTCGGGGGCCGGTGGGGAACTACTGATCGTCAGGGTTCAGCGTAGCAAGATATGGGCCCAGATCGTCCGCCGCGACGGCCGTGCCGATGCCCGCCATCGCCTCGAGGTCGGGCAGGACCACGGACTGCCCGTCCGGGGACACGCCGAGGCCCTGATCGGGGGCCGTGGTCATCCGCAGGTCCCCGGCGGAGAGACCGGCCAGGTCGGGGGCGAGCCCGGCGATCCACGCCGCGTCGAGCCCCTCGCTCACCGTCAGGTAGGGCGAGAAGTCGCTGACCACGGTGTGCAGCCGGACCGGGTTGAGCAGCGTCTGCGGGCCGAGCAGCCGCTCGAGAGCGGACTGGACGTAGTTGCGCTGGTTCTCCACCCGCTGGAAGTCCCCGTCCTCGAAGGCCTTGCGCTCCCGGACGAACTCGAGCGCCCGTTCCCCGTCCATGTGCTCGGGGCCCTGCTCGAAGGTCATGCCCTCGTTGGACACGAAGTCCTGGGGCACGTCGACGGTCACGCCGCCGAGGGCGTCGGTGAGGGCCTGGAAGCCGGCGAAGTCCACCTCGGCGACCTGGTCGACCCGGGTGCCGAAGAGGTCCTCGACCGTCCCGACCATCAGCGGGACGCCGCCGAGATCGAGGGCGGCGTTGATCTTCGCCTCCCCCACCCCGGGGATCGGCACCCACGTGTCCCGCAGCACGGAGATGACGTAGGCCTCGCCGCCGTCCTCGGGGAGGTGCACCAGCATGATGGTGTCCGCCCGCACCCCCTCGACGCCCACGTCCGCCCGCCCGCCGGGCTGGCTGTCGGCGCCGAGCAGCAGCACGGTGGTGCCCCGGTCCTGGGCGGAGCCCGCGGCGGGGCGCCCGCTCTCGGCGGGGAACGCGTCGTCCACGACCTGCTTGCGGGCGTCGAAGGTCCGTCCCAGGTTCCAGACGAACGCGGCGGCCACCAGGGCGAGGACCAGCACGAGACCCAGGAGCACCAGCAGCACGCGCCGGACCGGGCGGCGGCGCGGCGCGGCCGCCGCGCGCTCGGCACCACGGTCGGCGTCGCGGGCGGATTCGCGGTCGTGGACGGTCATCAGAGGCTCCCCGTTCGGTGGGTCGGGCGGACGCCGGTCGCGGCCGGTGCGCCCATGCTAGGCCGCCGCTGCTCGGAGGTCGCCCGGAGGTCGCTGGGAGAGCCGGGGGCGGAGAAGGGCCACGGGCGGGTCAGGGCACCCGGGCGATCCACTCCGGGGTGGCGAACTTGGTGCGCACGAGCTCGCGGGCGGCGGCGATCTCGGCGTCCCGGACGGTGCCCTCCGCGGCGCCGTAGCGGCCCGCGAAGACCTCCACGAGCTTGCCCACGACGTCGGCGCGGGCCAGGCCGGTCTGCCGGCGCAGCGGGTCCACACGCTTCTTGGCCGAGCGGTGCCCCTTGTCGGAGAGCTTCTCCTTGCCGATCCGCAGGACCTCGGTCATCTTCTGCGCGTCGATGTCGTAGCTCATGGTCACGTGGTGGACCATCCCGCCGCCCGCGAAGCGCTTCTGCGCCGCTCCGCCGATCTTGCCGTGCTCGGTGGCGATGTCGTTGAGCGGGACGTAGAACGCCTCCAGGCCCATCTCCTGGAACGCCTGCATGACCCACTGGTCGAGGAACGGGTAGGACTCCGAGAAGCTGAGCCCGTCCACGAGCGTCTGCGGCAGGTACAGCGAGTAGGTGATGCAGTTGCCCGCCTCCATGAACATGGCCCCGCCCCCGGAGACGCGGCGCACCACGGAGACGCCGTGCCGCCGGGCGCCCTCGGCGTCCACCTCGTTGCGCAGGGACTGGAAGGACCCGATCACCACGGACGGCTCCTCCCAGTCCCACAGGCGCAGGGCGGGCGGGCGCCGGCCCGCGCCCACCTCGCGGGCGAGGACCTCGTCGAGCGCGAGGTTCTCCAGGGTGGGGCGGACGGTGGGCGGGATGACCTCCCACGCGTGGTCGTCCCACGTCGTGGCGTGGGCCAGGGCCCGGCGGACCGCGGTGGCGATCGCCTGCGGGGAGAAGCCGAACAGCACGACGTCGGGCGCGAGGGCCGCCTCGACCGCCGCGACGATCTCCTGCGGGGAGGCGTGCTCGCTGAGCCCGGTGAGCGCCGCGTTGATGTCCTCGAGGGCCTCGTCGGGCTCGAGGAAGAAGTCCCCGTTCACGGAGACGTCGGCCAGCCGCCCGTCGACCACGTCCAGGTCCGCGACCACGAGCTTGCCGCCCAGCACCTTGTACTCCCCGTGCCGCCGCTCCTGCGCCATCCGTGTCCTTCCCTCGTCCGTGCCGGTGGTCCCGGGTCAGCCTACGCCGGGGACCGCGGGCACGGCGCAGGCCCGGACCGGTGCGGTCCGGGCCTGCGGGCGATCGTGCGGGGCCCCGCGAGCGGGACGGAGATCAGCTGCTGGACTTGCCGAAGTTCTTGAAGCGGGCGTTGAAGCGCTCCACGCGGCCGGCGGAGTCCATGATGCGCTGCTTGCCGGTGTAGAACGGGTGGGACTCCGAGGAGATCTCGACCTCGATGATCGGGTACTCGTTGCCGTCCTCCCACGTCTCGGTCTTCTTCGAGGTGGCGGTGGAACGGGTCAGGATCGTCTTGCCGGAGGCCAGGTCGCGGAAGAGGACCGGGTGGTAGTCCGGGTGGATGTCAGTCTTCATGGGGTTCAAACCTTTGTCGTCGGTGCCTGGATTTTGCCAGCCACGGTTTCGCTCGGTGGGCGGTGCGCCGTCGTCGTCCGTCCGCGCGGTCCGGGAAGGGCGGGGGCATCGGGCACCAGCGGTCCAGCGTACCGGATCGCCGGTGGAAATTCACCCGCCGTCCCGCGGCGCGGGGGGGCCCGGTGCTTGCCGTTCCCCCCCGCGCCGCTGCCCCGGCCGCGGCGCCTCACCACCGGTGGGCGACGTCCACGACGAGCCGCGACCCCCGGCCCGGCCCGTCGAGGACGAACACCCGGAACGGCAGCCGCGCGCGCACGCCGAGGCCGACCGATGTCCGGGCCTCGTAGCTGCCGCCCCACGCGACCTGGCGGAACGTGCGGTAGCCGGCGACGTCCACGAGCTCCCGCCGGTCGTCGAACTCGTAGGTGGGCCTGCCCCTGCCGTCGTAGGCGGGGGCGTTGGCCGTGATCACCAGGTCGGTCCCCCGCAGGGGGATGGGGTCGCCGGAGCCGATGCCCGTGAACCGGGCGTAGCGCACGTCGTAGCCCCGCAGCCTGCCGTCGAGGTCGATCACCATCCGGTCGAAGCAGCGGTGCTGCCCCGCCCGGACGTCCGTGACGTGGGGGTAGCGGGGCGTGGTCGCCTCACCGCTGCGGGCCTTGGCCCCCGATCCCCACGTGATGCCGCAGTACGGGGCCGCGGCGTTCGCGCTGCCGGGGACGATGAGCCCCAGCCCCATGGCCAGCACGAGTGCCGCCAGCCATGAGATGACTTTCTTCATGATGCACCTTCTCCAAGACCCCTCGGGCCCCGGTGGGCTCGAGCGGGTGCTCCCATGATCCGCCTTTCCGAATGCTAAGTCTCCAGGTGAGGGTGAACTGGGTCAGCAATCGTTATGGGGCGGGGCGTCAGCGGCAGGGCCGGGTCTCCCAGAAGGCCACGGCCGAGGCGGCGGCGACGTTGAGGGAGTCCACGCCGTGGGACATCGGGATCCGCACGGTGAGGTCCGCGTGGTGGACGGCGGCGGCGCTGAGCCCGTCCCCCTCGGTGCCGAGGACCAGGGCCAGGCGCTCGTCGCGGCGCGCCGACAGCTCCTGGAGGGTGATCGAGTCGTCGCTCAGGGCGAGCGCCGCAGTGGTGAAGCCCGCGTCCTTGATCCGCTGCAGGTCGGCCGTCCAGTGCTGCAGCCGGGTCCACGGGACCTGGAACACGGTGCCCATGGAGACCCGGATGGAGCGCCGGTACAGGGGATCGGCGCAGCGCGGGGTGACGAGCACGGCGTCGACGTCCAGCGCGGCGGCCGAACGGAAGATCGCCCCCACGTTGGTGTGGTCGACGATGTCCTCGAGGACCGCCACCCGGTGCGACGACGCCAGGAGCCGCTCCAGCTCCACCGGCTCCGGGCGCTGCATGGCCGCGATCGCCCCGCGGTGCAGGTGGAAGCCGGTGATCTGCTCGAGCACCTCGTCCGGGCCGACGTACAGGGGCACGTCCGGGTGCTCGGCGAGGACGTCCGCGAGGTCCTCCAGCCACTTCTCCGCCATGAAGAAGGACCGAGGGGTGTGCCCGGCCGCGAGCGCCCGGCGGAGCACCTTGGAGGACTCGGCGATGTACATGCCGCGCTCGGGCTCGAGCTTGCGCCGCAGCCGGACGTCGGTCAGGCGGGCGTAGTCGGCCACCCGGGGGTCGTCGGCGCTGTCGAGGCGGATCATCTGGGGGAGGTCGGTCACGGGGGTCTCTTCGGGGTCGGGGTTCGAGGCGGGCGGGGTCGGGGCCGCGGAGGGGGTCCGCCCCGAATGGTAGCCGGAGCCCGTCCGGGGCCCGGCCGGTCTCAGAGCAGCTGGGACACGAGGCTCACGAGGGCCACGACGCCGAGCACCACGATCACGGTGCGCAGCAGGACCGGGGAGAGCCGGCGGCCGATCTTGGCCCCCGCCCAGGCGCCCACCGTGGAGCTGAGGGCGATGAGCAGCACCACCCACCAGTTGATCCGGTCGAACGCGAAGAGGATGTAGGACACGGCGGCGACGATGTTCACCGCCGCCACCAGCACCACCTTGACGGCGTTGGCGGCCTGCAGCGAGGCGAGCAGGAAGACGCCCAGGATGCCGAGCAGCAGCACGCCCTGGGCGGCCACGAAGTACCCGCCGTAGATCCCGGCCAGGAACACCAGGACGTACAGGGACGCGGGCTGCGGGGCCCGGTCCGGGTCGAGGGTGCGGGGGGTCTCCCCCCGGGCCCGGGCCGCCGCGGCGGCGGCCTCGGCCTGCTCGTCCTTGCGCCGGCGCACCAGAGCCTGGAGCCGCGGCTGGAAGACCACGAACAGGAGGGCGACGACGATCAGCCCCGGCGCGGCGTAGCCGAAGACCTCCTCGGGCAGGTGCAGCAGCAGCCACGCGCCGATCACCCCGCCGAGCGCGGAGCAGGGGATGAGCTTGAGCAGGGTCCGTTCCACGCCCGCGAGCTCGTGGCGGTAGTTCCAGGCGCCGGTGAGGTTGCCGGCGATCAGGCCCATCGCGTTGGACATGGACGCGGTCACGGGCGGGACGCCCATGGTCACGAGCACGGGGAAGGTGACGAGGGTGCCCGAGCCGACGATGGTGTTGATCAGTCCGGCGGCGACGCCGGCGAGCAGGATGAGGGCGGCCTGCCACCACTCGAACGGGAAGTCCGCGGCGAGGGCTGCGAGCGTGTCGGGCACCACGTCGGGTCAGGACCGGCCGAACGCGGCGAAGCGGTTGCCGACCTTCACCAGCTTCAGCGGGAGGCCGAAGGTCTCGGAGAGGTTCTTCTGCGTCATGACGGTGCGGACGGGGCCCGCGGCCACCACCCGGCCCTCGCGCAGCAGCAGCGCGTGGGTGAAGGCGTCGGGCACCTCTTCGAGGTGGTGGGTGACCATGACGATCGCCGGGGACGCCCCGTCGCGGGCCAGCTCGTCCAGCCGGGCCACCAGGTCCTCCCGCCCGCCCACGTCCAGGCCGGCGGCGGGCTCGTCGAGCAGCAGCAGCTCGGGGTCGGTCATCAGGGCGCGGGCGATCAGGACGCGCTTTCGCTCCCCCTCCGAGAGCGAGCCGAAGCGGCGCTCCGCCAGGTGCTCGATCCCCCACGCGGCCATGAGCTCCTGCGCCTGGGCCTCGTCGGCGTCGTCGTAGCTCTCGATCCACCGCCCCGTCACCCCGTACGCGGCGGTGACCACGCAGTTGCGCACGGACTCGGCGTCGGGGATCTGGGTGGCGAGCACGGCGGAGGTCAGCCCGATGCGGGGGCGCAGCTCGAACACGTCCACCGCGCCGAGGATCTCGTCCAGGATGTCGACCATGCCCCGGGAGGGGTGCAGGCGGGCGGCCGCGATGGACAGCAGGGTGGTCTTGCCGGCGCCGTTGGGGCCGAGGATGACCCAGCGCTCGCCCTCGTTGACGACCCAGTCCACGGAATCCAGCAGGGTCTTCTGTCCGCGGACCACGCTGACGTCCACCATCTCCACCACAGCACTCATACCCGCCACTCTAGGACACGCGGAGCGCCGCACCGGCGTGCCGGTGCGGCACGCACCCCGTCAGGGACGGGCGGAGCGGCGCGGCCACCGCCCACGGATGATCGACGCGCGGTGCTCCCTGCCCCTCCCGGCGGCGCCGGAGCGGGCGGCCCAGAAGTCCTCCCCGGCCCAGCGGAAGCGGGGCGTCTCCTTGGCCAGGAACGCCCGCTGCCCGATGCGGGCGTCGGGTCCGTCGAGGACTTCCCGGAACAGGGCCTCGGAGATCTCGTCGGCGCCGAACCCGGCCGCCTCGCCCTCGTCCGGGGAGGCGAGCGCGATCAGGTGCTTGTGGGCCTGCACGGAGAGCTGGGACCGCCCCGCCAGGTCCGTGACCACCTGCTCCAGGGCCGACTCGAAGCCGGCGTCCTCCACCACGCGGGTGAGCATGCCCCACCGCTCGGCGTCGGCGGCGGTGACGGTGTCGCCGGTGAGCAGCAGGTAGGAGGCCGTGCCGGGGCCCACCAGGCGGACCAGACGCTGGATCCCGGAGGCCGGGAACACGATGCCGATCCGGGCCGGGGTCAGTCCGATGCGCAGGGAGGCCGTGGCGATGCGCAGGTCGCAGGCGCCGGCCAGCATCCAGGCCCCGCCCATGCAGTACCCCTCCAGGGCCGCCACGGTGGGCTTGTGCACCGCGGCCAGGGCCGCCTCGGCCTCGGTGAGCAGCCCGCCGCGGGGCAGCCCGGTGCCGGGCTCCCCCAGGCACTCGAACACCTCGGCGATGTCGGCCCCGGCGGAGAACACCCCGCCCGCCCCGCGCAGCCCGATCACCCGCACGCCGGGGTCGGCGTCCAGCTTCTCCAGCACGCCGGGCAGGGCCGCCCACATCGCCGGGGACAGCGCGTTGCGCCGGTCGGGGCGGTCGAGGACCACCCAGGCCACGGGTCCTTCCCGCCGGACCTCCAGGGCGCCGGTGGACATCTCGGGGAGGGGCTGAGCGGTCATCGGAGGGCCTCCGTCTTCGGGTCGGTGGTGTTCCCGGTGGGGCCGGCCCCGGTCGCGGTGCCCGCGAGCCAGTCGCGGACGGAGGCACCGTGCTGGTCGAGCACGGGCGGGGCGGCGTGGTCCCGCCGTGTCGTCTCGTCCGTGTCGCCGGGGGCGAAGAACCGCACCGCGGGTCCGGGCAGCTCGACGGGACCGAGGACCTCGTGGTCGACGCCCACGACCAGCCCCTGCGAGCGCACCTGTTCCCAGGCGTAGACCTCGTCCAGGGTCCGGACCTTCCCGGCCGGGATGCCGATCCCGGCCAGCAGCTCCAGCAGCTCCTCGGGACCGTGCGCGGCGAAGGCCTCCTCGACGGCGGCGATCACGGCCGGGCGGTTGCGGACGCGGTCGGCGTTGGTCGCGAACTCCGGCCGGTCGGGGTCGATCCCGAAGGCCCCGGCGAAGGTGCGCCACAGCTTCTCGCTGCCCACGCTGATCTGCACCTTCCCGCCGCGGCAGGCGAACAGGCCGTAGGGCGCGATGGAGGGGTGGTGGTTGCCCTGGGCCCGCGGCACCTCGTGGGCCACGGTGGCGCGGGTGCCCTGGAAGGCGTGCACCCCGACCACCGAGGACAGCAGGGACGTGCGCACGACCTTCCCGGCCCCGGTGCGCTCGCGCTCGTAGAGGGCGGCCAGCACGCCGTAGGCGCCGTTCATCCCGGCCAGCAGGTCGGCGATGGGCACGCCCACCCGCTGGGGGTCGTCCGGGCCGGAACCGGTGAGCGACATGAGCCCGGCCTCGCCCTGGACGATCTGGTCGTAGCCGGAGCGCCGGGACTCCGGTCCGTCGTGGCCGAAGCCGGTGATGGAGAGCACCACCAGGCGGGGGTTCAGGCGGTGCAGCTCCTCGACGGAGAAGCCGAGCCGGTCCAGCACCCCGGGCCGGAAGTTCTCCACCAGGACGTCGGCGCGCTCCACGAGCGCCCGGAGCACCTGCCCGCCGTCCTCGGACTTGAGGTCCAGGGCCACGGACTCCTTGTTGCGGTTGCAGGACAGGAAGTACGTGGCCTGCGGGTCGTCCTCCGGTCCCACGAAGGGCGGGCCCCACCCGCGGGTGTCGTCACCCGTGCCGGGGCTCTCGATCTTAACGACCCGCGCGCCCAGGTCGGCGAGCATCATGGCCGCGTGCGGGCCGGCGAGGGCACGGGACAGGTCCACGACGAGGGTGCCGGCCAGGGGGCCGCCGGACGGCGAGGGCTCCTGGGGGTCGGTGCGGGGCGGGGTGCCGGTGGCGGGCTGGATGTCGGTCATGGCGGGTTCCTCCGTGATCGGGTCGGTGGGCATCGGCGGGGCGGGGCTGCGGGCTACAGCCAGCCGGGGGCGACCATCACGGCCCAGACCAGCAGCGGGCCGATGACGACCACGCCGGTGGCGTAGACGAGGATCTTCTTGTAGAAGACGTCGCGGTCCACGTCGGCGGGGGCGTTGGCCAGCACGAGCGCGCCGTTGGTGGAGAACGGGGAGACGTCGACGATGGTCGAGGCCACGGCCAGGGCGCAGATCAGCCCGGTGGCCCCGACCTCGCCCGCGAGCAGGAAGGGCACGGCCAGGGGGATGAGCGCGGCGAGGATGGCGGTCGAAGAGGCGAAGGCGGAGACGACGGCGCCGATGTAGCAGATCAGCAGCGCCGCCAGCAGCGGCATCCCCAGGCCGGCCACGCCGTTGGAGACGTACTCGATGGTGCCCGCCTCCTGCAGCACGCCGACGAAGGTGAGCATGCCGCCGAGCAGGAGCACGGTGGACCAGTCGATCTTGTTGACCGCGCCCTTCTGAGCCTTCGGGGAGACCAGGGCCAGGACGACGGCGACGGTGATGGCCACGAAGCCCACGTCCACGCCGAAGCCCAGGGCGACGACGGCCAGTACGACCAGGCCCAGGATGGTGGCGGCCTGCGGGAGCAGTCCGTCCCTGCCCTCGCGCCGGACCGGGGGCTCGGAGGATCCGGCCGGGTCACGGGGACCGTACATGCCCGAGCCGAAGCCCTTGAAGTCCACGTCCCGGTCCCCGGCGTGCCCGGCGGCGACCCGGCTGCGGGACAGGCGGGCCTCGGAGGCCCGCTCCACGAAGTCCTCCGCGCGGGCCGAGACGAGGCCGCGCCCACCGAGGGTCACGAACAGGCCCACGGCGATCAGCAGGTTGAAGACCAGGCTGGAGAGGAACACCGCGGTGAGGCTGACGTCCAGGCCGGCCCCGGCGACGATGCCGTTGACGGTCACTCCGTAGACGGAGATCGGCGAGAAGCCGCCGCCCTGGGCGCCGTGGATGACCATCATGCCCATCATCAGGGGATTGATCTTGTACTTGGCGGCGAAGCTCAGCGCGATCGGGGCGATGATCGCCACGGCGGCCGGTGACAGGGCACCCACGGCGGTGATCACGGCAGTGATGAAGAACATGATCCACGGGATCAGCGCGACCCGGCTGCCCACCAGTTTCACCGCCGCCTGCACGAGCAGGTCCACGGTGCCGTTCTTCTGGGCGATGGCGAACAGATAGGTCACCCCCACGATGGTGAGGAACAGCCCGCCGGGGAACGCCTCGAGGATCTGGTCGGTGTCCATCCCGAGGACGAACACCCCCAGCACGAACGCGCCCACGAAGGCCAGCGCCCCCATGTTGACGGGCAGGACGGTGGCCACGACGAACATCGCGGCCAGGATGATGATGGAGAGCACTTCTGGGCCCATGGGTCTTCCTTCGGACGAGGACGGTCCCGCCGGTGAGGGTGGAGCTCCTGCGGGAACAGTGGTGTGGATCACACCGCCAGTTTTGGACTAGCCAATAGAACACTAGGGGTCCTTGTCAATCGTTGGGCTAGCATAGGGGCCGGACGCCACTGGGTGGTGCCGCGCCGCCGGGACGCTCCGGCGCCGTGCGACCGGGGAGGACGGACATGGCAGGGCCCAACAGGATCGACCGGGTGGAACGCCCTCGGCTCTACGAGCAGGTGGTGGAGCGGCTGCTGGACCACGTCATCCAGGACCGGCTCGAGACCGGCGACCGGCTCCCCCCGGAGCGGGACCTCGCCGACAGCCTGGGCGTCTCCCGGGCCACCGTCGCCCAGGCCCTGGTGGCCCTGGAGGTGCTCGGGGTGATCGACGTGCAGCACGGCAGCGGGGCGGTGCTGCGCTACCGGCCCTCCAGCGCCGTGGTGCTGCGGGGACTGCGCGAGCACGCCGATCGGCTGCCGGACATCGTCGACGCCCGCAGCGCCGTGGAGACCAAGATCGCCGCCCTGGCCGCGGCCCGGCGCACCCCCGAGGACCTGTCCGCCATCGAGCACGCCCTGGCGCTCATGGCGCAGGACATCGCCGGCGGCGGCCGGGGGCTGGAGGGCGACGAGCTGTTCCACGCCGCGGTCACCGCCGCCGCCCACTCCTCGGTCCTGGCGCGGATGATGGCCGAGATCTCCGGACTCGTGCGGGAGACCCGCATCGAGTCCCTGAGCCAGCAGGGCCGCCCCGAACGGTCCCTGGAGTCCCACCGGACGATCGTGGACGCCATCCGCGACCGGGAGCCCGAGCGGGCGGCCCGCGCGATGGCCGAGCACATCGAGCTCGTCTCCGACGTCGCGGTGCTCCGCCCCGAGTGAGGGCCCCGGTCGGCCGTTGCCCGCGCCTGCCGATAAGCTGGCGCACATGACCACCGACCTCGCCGTCATCGCGTTTGCCCAGAATCCGGACCCGGAGGCCCGTGAGCGCATCCTCACCCTCGTGCAGGACGCCGGCGCCGAGGTCGAGCGCTTCTCCACGGTGCGGGTCACCGGCCCCGGTTCGGCCGGGCCGGACTCGGAGGTCCCCGGCTACAACGCCTTCACCGCGCTCGTGCACGGCTCCGACGCGACCGCCCTGCTCGCCGCCCTGCGCCCCGACCCGCTGACCCAGATGCTGCCGGGCGTGGACGTCAACGTGGTGCCGACCACCCTCTTCGATCCCGGGCGCAAGAAGCTGCTCATCATGGACGTCGACTCCACGCTCATCCAGCAGGAGGTGGTGGACATGCTCGCCGCCCACGCGGGGCGCGAGGCCGAGGTCGCCGCCGTGACCCGGGCGGCCATGCTCGGGGAGCTGGACTTCGCCGAGTCCCTGCTCGCGCGCGTCGAGACCCTCGCCGGGCTGCCCGCGTCCGTGCTCGACGAGGTCCTGGCCGCGGTGCGGCTCTCCCCCGGCGCGGACGTGCTCGTCAAGGCCTTCCTGCGGGAGGGGCACGCCGTGGCGGCGGTCTCCGGCGGCTTCCTGGGCGTCCTCACCCCGCTCGCCGAGCAGCTGCGGCTCACCCGGCACGCGGCCAACACCCTCGAGGTCGTCGACGGCACGCTCACCGGCAGGGTGCTCGGCGAGGTCGTGGACCGCACCGTCAAGGAGCGGTGCCTGCGGACCTGGGCCGAGGAGCTCGACGTCGCCCCCGAGGACGTCATCGCCGTGGGCGACGGCGCCAACGACCTCGACATGCTCACGGCCGCCGGGCTCGGGGTGGCCTACAACGCCAAGCCCGCCCTGCGCGCGGCCGCCGACGCCCAGGTCAACCTGCCGAACCTCGACGCGGTCCGGTTCTTCGCCGACCTCTGATCCCCCGCCCCCGCCGGGACCCCGCTCCCGGCGGGCGACCCGGGTCGTAGAGTGGGATGCAGCACGCGCGGCCCTCGAGCACGAGACCGCGCCCGGCCCCGAGGAGAGACAGTGACGGCACCCGGTGCGCCCCGGCAGCGCCCCGGCTTCCTGGCCCGGATGATGCTGCTGCACCTCGCCGTGGTGACCCTCGTCGTCGCCCTGTGCGGGGGCGTCTACGCCTGGCTGACCTACGAGCGGCTGGGCCGCGACGCCGAGGGCCAGGCGCTGTCCATCGCCCGGTCGGTCGCCGCCGACGACGACGTCCGCGCGGGCGTGGCGGACCTGCTCGACGCCGGTCCCGCGGACCTCGACCCGGAGGTGCTGTCCGGGGGCGCCCTGCAGACCGCCGCGGAGGAGGTCCGCGACCGCACGGACTCCCTCTTCGTGGTGATCACCGACGACACCGGGCTGCGGCTCTCCCACCCCAATCCCGAGCAGCTGGGCCGGCCCGTCAGCACGGACCCCACCGAGGCCCTGGCCGGGCGGGAGGTCACGAGCCAGGAGCGCGGCACCCTGGGGCGCTCCGCCCGGGCCAAGGTCCCGGTGTACGCCCCGGGTACGGACGCCGCCGTGGTGGGCGCCGTCAGCGTGGGGATCTCCCGCACGGACATGCTCGCCACCCTGCGGGAGGACATCACCCCCGTGGCCGCCACCGCCGTGGGCGCCCTCGGCCTCGGAGCGGCCGCCTCCGCGGCGATCGCGCGCCGGCTCAAGCGCCTCACCCTCGGCCTGGAGCCCGAGGAGATCGCCACGCTCGCCCAGGACCAGGAGGCGGTGCTGCGCGGGGTCGACGAAGGCGTCATCGGCATCTCCCCCGAGCACCGCATCACCGTGGTCAACGCCGAGGCGGGACGGCTGCTGGGTGTGGCGGAGCCCGCCCGGCTCGTGGGGACCCCGCTGGCCGAGGCGGGCCTGCCGGCGTCCTTCGCGGCGCTGCTCGCCGCGGCGACCCCCGCGTCCCCGGCCGTGGAGCAGGTCGTCGGCCGGCACGTGCTGATCCTCTCCGCCCGCGCCGTCCGGCCCGACCGCCCGGGCCTGCCCCCGCTGGGCTGGGTGGTCCTGATCCGGGACCGCACCGAGCTGCAGTCCCTGACCCGCCAGCTCGACGCCGTCGGCGCCCTCAGCACCGCCCTGCGCGCCCAGCGCCACGAGTTCGCCAACCGCCTGCACACCATCGCGGGGCTGCTCGCGATCGGCGACGCCGAGGAGGCCCGCCGGTACGTGGCCGAGGTCACCGAGACCGGCCCCCTCAGCTACCCCGCCGAGGGGGCCCAGCTGCTGCGCGACCCCTACCTGCAGGCGTTCCTGGGGGCCAAGAGCGTCGAGGCCGCCGAGCGCGGCGTGAGCCTGCGCATCGGCGCCGACACCCTCGTCCGCGGCCGCATCACGGACCCGCAGGACGTCACCACCGTGATCGGCAGCCTCGTGGACAACGCCGTCCGCGCCGCCGTCCAGGGCGCGGCGGGAGACCGCTGGGTCGAGGTCGAGCTGCTCGACGACTGGACCGGCGGGGAGGGCACCCTGCACCTCGTCGTGGCCGACTCCGGCGACGGGCTCCCCGTGGCGGACCCCGAGCCGATCTTCGCCCAGGGCTGGTCCACCGCCGTTCCCGCCGGCGGATCCGGGGACGAGGGCGCAGCGCCGTTCGCCGTGCTGCCCGACGTCCACGGCCAGGGCTTCGGCCTGTCCCTGAGCCGGGAGCTGGCCCGCCGGCGCGGCGGAGAGGTGTGGGTGGCCGATCCCGGACGCCCCGGCGGGCCGGGAGCCGTCTTCTGCGCCCGCCTGCCCGGTACCGTGGTCCGCGACCCCGGGCCCGGGGCCGACGTCGGCGGCGAACGGTCCGCCGGCAGATCAGGAGGTGCAGGATGAGCGACGACCTGGTGGTCCTCGTGGTCGACGACGACTTCCACGTGGGACGGCTGCACGCCGGCTTCGTCAACGCCGTGCCGGGCTTCACGGCGCTGACCCCCGTGGGCACCGCCGAGCAGGCGATGCGCACCGTCCACGCACACCAGCCCGACCTCGTGCTGCTGGACGTCTACCTGCCCGACGCGCTCGGCCTGGACCTGCTGCGGGCCCTCGACGTGGACGTCATCATGCTCACCGCGGCGGCCGACCCGGCCTCCGTGCGGACCGCCGTCCGCCGCGGCGCGCTCGCCTACCTCATCAAGCCGTTCCCGAACGAGCGGCTGGCGCGCACCCTGCGGGCCTACGCCCGGTACCGCCGGCTGCTCACCGACCGGGACGCGCTGACACAGGAGACCGTGGACCGCGCCCTGCACGCCCTGCACCCGGGCGAGACCGCCTCCCCCGGCGAGCGCACCCGGTCCGCGACGGAGGGCTCGGTCCTGGCGGCCCTGGAGGCCGGGGTGCCCCTCTCGGCCGCGGAGATCGCCCGGAAGGTCGGCATCTCCCGGGCCACCGCCCAGCGCTACCTCTCCGCACTGGCCGAGGACGGGTCGGTCGAGATCCAGCTCCGCTACGGGAGCACGGGCCGCCCGGAGCACCGCTACGGGCCCGCGGCCTCCTGATCCCAGGTTCATGCTCAGGGCCGGTCCCTAGACTGCCCGCCATGGCGAGCAGGGTGCGACCGGAACCACAGGACCAGTGTCTCTCCTGGCCGGACGAGATTTGCGGTGACCCGG
Organism: Kocuria sp. CCUG 69068; assembly: GCF_020833785.1. Classification (NCBI taxonomy): domain Bacteria; kingdom Bacillati; phylum Actinomycetota; class Actinomycetes; order Micrococcales; family Micrococcaceae; genus Kocuria; species Kocuria sp. CCUG 69068. Next base: position 62,335 of record NZ_PDDL01000004.1, on the reverse strand, counting down.
TGGCGGAGCGGGCGAGGCTGTTCGCGCTGAATTTACGGGCGGCCGCGGGGTCCCGCACGCTGCGGGAGCTGGGGGCGCTCACCGGTGTCGACCACACGGCGCTGTCCCGGATCCTGGACGGGCACGTCTGGCCGGACGGGTACACCATCGCCCGCCTCGAGGTGCGGCTGGGGGTCAGCCTGTGGCCCCCCTACGAGGAGTGATCCGCACCGCCCGGGCACGGTCGCCGCGCCCAGGCCGGGACGGTCCCGGGGCCGGTCAGGGCGCGGTCAGGTCCAGCCAGTAGGTGTCGCTCTGCTCGTCGTGGTGCAGCAGCCGCTCCAGCGGTCCGGCGTAGGCGTCCAGGGCGCGGCCCACGAGCTCGCGCACGTCCCGCGCGGCGACCGTGACGGTGCCGCCGAGCTCGTCGTCGGCCGTCTCGCGCACCACCACGACCCGGCCCGGGTCGCCCCAGACGTAGTCGCCCGCGGCGTCGCGCAGGGCGTCGACGAAGAACTCCTGGTCACCGTCGTGACCGAGCACGTCCAGGCGCACCGCGTCGGGGTGGCGGCGCGCCAGCTCGGCGGCCACCAGGCGCAGCAGCTTCCGGGCGTAGCTTCGCCGGGCCCGGTCGAGGGCCTCCTCGGCGGCCTGGAGCACGTGGTCGGGGGTCAGGACAGTGGTGGTCACAGGCATGCAGTGTATGTGTGCGGAAGCAACGAGGGTGGGCGCCACCCCGGTCGCGCCGCCGGACCGGCCCGCCCCCGCGCACCGCCCCACGGTCTCGGGCAGAATGACCGCATGATCGACGCCCACCTGCACGTGGTCGACCCGCGGTTCCCGCTGGTGCCCAACCAGGGGTACCTGCCGCCGACCTTCACGGTCGGGGACTACCGGCGCAGGGTCCGGGGGCTGGGCGTGGCGGGCGGGGCCGTGGTCAGCGGCTCCTTCCAGGGCCACGCCCAGGAGTGGCTGCGCTCGGCGCTGGCGGAGCTCGGCCCCGGATTCGTCGGCGTGACCCAGCTGCCGCCCGCCGTCCCGGACGAGCAGGTGCGCGAGCTCCACGGGGCCGGGGTGCGGGCGGTGCGCTTCACCCTCCGCCGCGGTGCCGACGCGGACCCTGCCGGCATCGAGCGGCTCGCCCGGCGGGTGCACGACCTCGCCGGGTGGCACGCCGAGTTCTACGCGGACGCCGCCGCGCTGGAGCACCTCGCCCCTGTGCTGCGGCGCCTGCCGCGGGCCGGCGTCGACCACCTCGGCATGAGCGCGGCGGGGCTGCCGCGGCTGCTCGAGCTCGTCGAGCGGGGCGTGAAGGTCAAGGCCACGGGGTTCGGGCGCGTCGACCTCGACGTGCCGGACGCGCTGCGCCGGATCCACGCCGTGGACCCGACCGCCCTGCTCTTCGGCACCGATCTGCCGAGCACCCGGGCGGAGCGCCCGTTCCGGGACGCGGACGTCGCGCTGGTCGCCGAGACCCTGGGCACCGGCGCCGCGGCGGCCGTGCTGCACGACAACGCCGCGGCCTGGTACGGGCTGCCGCGCGCGGCGGCGGAGAGCGGCTACTCCGGCCACACCTGCCGGTCCGGGCCCTCCAGGACGTAGCGCAGCTCCACGGCGCCGCCCTCGAAGTGGGTGGTGCGCTGGAGCCGCAGGTCGCGCGCCGCCGCGGTCGGGAGGACGGGATGTCCTCCGCCCAGCACGATCGGCATGTAGGTCAGCCACAGCTCGTCGAGCAGACCGGCGTCCGCGAACTGGGCCGCGAGCTTCCCGCCGCCCACCACCCACAGGTTCCGCTCGCCCGCGGCGGCGACCAGGGCCTCGGCGTGCATCGTGACCGGTCCGCTGACGAAGGTCGGCTCCGCCCCCGCCGGCCGCGGCAGCTCGCGGTGGGTGAAGACCCAGACCGGCAGGTCCCCGTAGGCCCAGTCCCCCTGGTCGAGGACGAACTCGTACGTGCTCGCGCCCATCGCGAGCGCGCCGACGTCGCCCAGGAACGCGTCGTAGTGCTCCTGGTAGGCCTCGAAGCCGTACTGCAGCAGCCAGTCGAGGTGGTTCTCCCGGTCGGCGATGTACCCGTCGGCGCTGGCCGCCACGTAGTACTGCGTTCTGCTCATGCGCACCAGGTTACGCACCCCTCCGGCGGCTTCCCAGGGTTGCTTCCCCCGCGCCGCGGACGGCGTCATGATGGGAGCATCGACCGATCGACGCGGAAGGCCCGGCCATGCCCATGCTGCTCAATCCCTACTTCTCGTTCCGGGACACGGCAGAGGAGGCGATGACCTTCTACCGCTCGGTGTTCGGCGGGGAGCTGTCGGTCAGCCGGTTCAGCGAGTACGGGGCCAGCGACGACCCGGCGGAGCAGGACAAGGTGATGCACTCGATGCTCACCACCGGGACCGGCATGGTCCTGATGGCCGCCGACACCCCGAACAGCATGGACCTGGCCGTCGGCGAGAACGTCTCGGTCTCCGTGAGCGGGGACGACGAGTCCGTGATGCGCGGCTGGTGGGAGGCACTGGGCGCGGGCGGGACCGTCACGATGCCGCTCGAGGAGGCCCCCTGGGGCGGTCTGTTCGGGATGTGCACCGACCGGTTCGGCATCCACTGGATGTTCAGCGTCGGCGACGCCGGCTCCTGACGCGCCCCGCGCCGCCCGACCCGAGAAGGAGCGTCCCATGCGCATCACCCACACCAGCGTCTTCGTCGACGACCAGCAGCAGGCGCTGCTGTTCTACACCGGCAAGCTCGGCTTCATGGTCAAGCACGACGTCCCCGCCGGCGGCGCCCGCTGGCTCACCCTGGTCTCGCCCCAGGCGCCCGAGGGCGTCGAGCTGGTGCTCGAGCCCTCCGAGCACCCCGCCGTGGGGCCGTTCAAGGCCGCGCTCGTGGCCGACGGCATCCCTTTCACGAGCTTCGGGGTCAAGGACGTGCGGGCGGAGTACGAGCGGCTGCGCGAGCGCGGCGTGCACTTCGTCCGGGAGCCCACGGTCTCGGGCCCGTACACCACCGCGGTGCTCGACGACACCTGCGGCAACCTCATCCAGATCGCGAGCCCCCACCCCGGGTGAGACCCGTCCGGCGGGGATCAGTCCCGGGCCCGGAGCTGCTCGGCGAGCGGCCGGTAGTGCCCGGACATCGCGGGGTGGTAGTCCCGGGCGAAGTCGACGGCGTCCGGGTCCCCGCCGGTCTCGGCGGCCACGAGCCGGTCCAGGTAGTACTCCCAGCCGGGCCCGACCGACTCCACCTCGTCGGGGTCCGGGTACCGGTGGGTGAGCCGCAGGACGGTGGTGCCGTTCTCGTCCTGGAGGTCGAGGTCCACGCGCCAGGCGTCGGCCGCCGTGCCCAGGGTGAGCGCCAGGTGCCGGGGCGGGTCGCAGCGGCGGATCAGCAGGGGCTCGGGCTCGTCCAGGTCCTCGACCGTCAGCAGCACCTCGACGCGCCCGGTGGCCGGGTCACCGCTCCACGTCCCGTACCACCGGGCCAGCCGGGCGGGGTCCGTCACCGCGGCCCAGACCTCCTCGACGGGGGCGCGGAACGTGCGGGTGAGGACGAGGTGACCGCCGGGGTCGAGGCGTCCGGTGGGCTGTGGGGTCATGGTGGCTCCTCGCTCGGCTCCGCACCGCGCGGAGGTGCTCCTGGCCGAGGCGCGATCGGCCTCGTGCCGTGGAGTCCATGATTAGCACCCCCGGAGGGCGGACGGCGTCACATTGCGGACGGTTTCACGCCGCCGCGGGCTCCGGTGGCGGCAGGGACGGCGGCGGGGCGGTCACCCGGGAGGGCGCCCGCCCCGCCGTCGTCGGGGGCCGTGGGCCTAGCGGCGACCGGCCTTCGCCAGGAAGTCGTCGGCGCCGCCGACGAGCTCGACGTGCCCGGTGGGGACGTCCGCGGTGACCATGCGGGCGATCTCCTCGGCGAACTCCTGCACGGAGTAGAGCTTGCCGGCGGCCTCGCGGCGCTCCTCGAGCGCCCCCGGACGGGCCCGGTTGAGCAGGGTCGCGGTCACGGTGCCCTCGATCATGTCGCCGGAGACCACCACGAACGTGATGCCCTTCCCGGTCAGCTCCGGGATGCGGGCGGTGAGGGCGTCCTCACCCGCGCGCTTGGACTTGGCGACCTCCACGTACTCCGGCATGGTCTCGACGTCGTTGATGAAGTGCGCCTGGTGGCTGGTCACGAAGACCACGCGCCCGCCCTCGGGCAGGTGCTCCAGCGCGGCGCTGAGGGTGTCGTTCTGCGCGTCCCGGTTGAGCTTGAGCGCGTAGTCCTCACCGAGGTCCGTCTCCATGCCGCCGGAGGCGTTGAGCACGAGCACGTCCACCCCGCCGAAGGCCTCCACGGCGCGGGCGAACAGGTTGCGGACGTCCTCGGGCTCGGTCAAGTCCGCCTGGACGGCGATGGCCTTCCCGCCGGCCGCCTCGATCTCCTTGACGACCTTGTTGGCGCGGGGCGCCTTCTGCCGGTAGTTGACGACCACGTTGGCGCCCTCCCCGGCCAGCAGCTTCGCGGTGTCGGCGCCGACGCCGCGCGAGGACCCGGTGACGACGGCGGTCTTGCCTGCAAGTGAACTCATGGTGCTCCTTCGGTGGAACGTGCGGGGATCAGGGGGCGGCGGGGCTCAGTGGCCCATGCCGAGGCCGCCGTCCACGGGGATGACGGCGCCGGAGATGTACTTCGCCTCGTCGGAGGCGATCCAGCGCACGACGGCGGCGACCTCCTCCGGCTCGGCGAACCGGCCGGCCGGGATCGAGGCGAGGTAGTTCTTCTGGGTGTCCTCCGGCAGCGCCGCGGTCATCTCCGTGTTGATGAACCCGGGGGCGACGACGTTGGCGGTCACGTTGCGCCCGCCCAGCTCCCGGGTGATCGACCGGGCGATGCCGACCAGACCGGCCTTGGACGCGGCGTAGTTGACCTGCCCGGGCGAGCCGTAGAGCCCGACCACGGAGGAGATGAGGACCACGCGCCCGCGCTTGAGGCGCATGAATCCCTTGGCGGCGCGCTGCACCACGCGGAACGCGCCGGTGAGGTTGGTGTCCACGACGTCCTGGAAGTCCTGCTCCTTCATCCGCAGCAGCAGGGTGTCCCGGGTGATCCCGGCGTTGGCCACGACGACCTCGACCGGGCCGAACTCGGCCTCGACGGCCTTGTACGCGGCGTCGATCGACGCGGAGTCGGTGACGTCGGCCTGCACCGCGAAGAAGCCCTCGGGCGCCTCGCCGGAGCGGTAGGTGACGGCCACGTTGTCCCCGGCGTCCTGGAACGCCTGGGCGATGGCCCGTCCGATCCCGCGGTTGCCGCCGGTCACGAGGACGGTGCGGGGGGCCGGGCTGCGCTGCTCGTCTGCCATGGGGAGGGGGCCTTTCGGTCGTGGGTCGCGGGTGCGCGGCACGCCGGTCGGCGCCGGCCCGCGGGGAAATCCCCCCAATCGTACCGGTCGCCGCGGGCGACCGGACGGCAGCCCCGGAGGACCGCCTTCTCGATGTCGGACCCCGGTGAGATACTTGATCGTCTGTTGGGAGGACCATGAGCAAGCGCTATCTCACGACCGGCGAGGCCGCCGGCCAGGACGACGTCCACTCCATCACCGCCACCGCGGAGCCGCACACGCAGGACATGGGCCACCGGATGAAGGTCTACAGCATCCAGATGGGCCTGCGCATCGTGTGCCTCATCGTGTTCGTCGCGGTCGACAACATCTGGATGCGCGGCGTCGCGATCCTGGGCGTGGCCGTGCTGCCGTGGATGGCGGTGCTGCTGGCCAACAGCAACGACCGCTCCGCCCGGACGAGCCAGTACTACGAGCCGCCCGCCGCGCCGGCGCTGGCCGCCGCCCCCGAGCCGCGGCCGCCGGCCCCGCCCCTGGCGATCGACTTCGTGCTCGAGGGCGAGTTCGTCGCCGGGCACCGCGAGGACGACTCCGTCCCGGACGGCCGCGGGAGCACGACCGCTCCCAGCGGGGACCCGGCTTCCTCCGCTACTGTCGAGGACGACACCACCCGGCGCCGCGGAGCGGCCTGAGCCCGCCGCGGGCCGTACCGGGATCCGCCGAAGACCCTGAGGAGCACGACCGCCGTGGAGTTCGACCTGCTCGGATCGCTGTCCCCGCGAGGCGCCGACGCTCCCCCGGCCGGGCCCGACACCCCGCAGTGCTCCCGCAAGGGCTGCCGCGCGGACGCCGCGTGGCAGATCCGCTGGAACAACCCGCGCATCCACGCCCCGGAGCGCCGCAAGACGTGGCTGGCGTGCCCCGAGCACCGCGGCGACCTCGAGCAGTTCCTCGGCGCGCGCGGCTTCTGGAAGGACACCGTCCCCCTCGCCGACGCCGGCCCCGCGCAGGAGCCCCGGGGATGAACGACTACCGTTTCCTGCTCAGCGGCAAGTGGCTCGGCTTCTTCCTTCTCGCCTGCGCCGCCGCCGTGGTCTCGGTGTACCTGGGCGGCTGGCAGATGGACCGCAACGACCACCTGGTCGGCGAGAACGCCAAGATCACGCAGAACTACCGCGCCGAGCCCCTGACCGGTGCGGCCGCCGCCGAGCAGTTCGCCGTCCACGACGAGCGCCTCACCTGGCACCCCGTCGAGCTCACGGGCGAGTACCTGCCCGAGGACCAGGTGCTGGTCCGCAACAGGCCGCAGGACGGACGCGTCGGCTACGAGGTGCTCGTCCCGTTCCGCACGCAGGACGGGGACGTCGTGGTCCTCGACCGCGGCTGGATCCCCACGGGTGAGGCGGCCAACGGGATGCCGGACGAGGTGCCGGCCCCGCCCGCCGGCCGGGTGACGGTCACCGCCCGGCTCCAGCCCGGGGAGCCGGCCGTCAGCCGCGGCGCCCCCGCGGGCCAGATCGCCTCGATCGACCTCGAGGAGCTGCGCGAGCGCTGGGACCGGCCGATCGGGACGGCGGCCTACGGCGAGGTCTTCGCCGAGGACCCGGCCCCCGCGGCGGCCCCCGCGCCGGCTCCGGAGCCGGAGATCGACTCCGGGCCGCACCTGTCCTACTCGTTGCAGTGGTACGCGTTCGCGGCGCTGTTCTTCGTGGCCTGGGGCTACGCCGCCCGGCAGCAGGCCCGCAACGACGCCTGGGACCGCCAGTTCGCCCAGGAGATGGAGCGCCGGCTCGCACGGTTCTACGACGAAGACGGCAACTACATCGGCGAGGGCGACGAGGAGCTCGTCGTCCGCCAGCTCGAGATGGCCGACGACATGCCGGCCCACCTCAAGTCGCTCATGCGCCCCCGGCCGCAGCGCCGGCGCTCCGGCCCCACGTGGGAGGACGAGGAGGACGCGATGCTGGACGCCCTGGAGCGCGAGCACACCTCCGCCGCCCGCGACTGACGTCGCAAGGGGCGCCCGCCGTCAGGCGAGGGAGATGAGGTCCTGGTACTCCTGGCTCCACAGGTCCTCGGTGCCGTCGGGCAGGATCACCACGCGCTCGGGGTCCAGCGCCTCGACCGCGCCCTCGTCGTGGGAGACGAGCACGACCGCGCCCTCGTAGGTGCGCAGCGCGTTGAGGATCTCCCGGCGGGAGGCCGGGTCCAGGTTGTTGGTCGGCTCGTCGAGCAGCAGCACGTTGGCGGAGGAGGCCACGAGGGTCGCCAGCGCCAGGCGGGTCTTCTCGCCGCCGGAGAGCACCCCGGCCGGCTTGGACACGTCGTCGCCCTGGAACAGGAACGAGCCCAGGACGTTGCGGACCTCCGTGTCGGCGAGGTCCGGGGCGGCGGAGCGCATGTTCTCCAGCACCGTCCGGTCCGGGTCCAGGGTGTCGTGCTCCTGGGCGAAGTAGCCGAGCTTGAGGCCGTGCCCCGGGACCACCTCACCGGTGTCCGGCTGGGCCTCGCCCGCCAGCATCCGCAGCAGCGTGGTCTTGCCGGCGCCGTTGAACCCGAGGATGACCACCCGGGAGCCCCGGTCGATGGCCAGGTCCACGTCGTTGAAGATCTCGAGCGAGCCGTAGGACTTGGACAGGTCCCGGGCGGTCAGCGGGGTCTTGCCGCAGTCGGCGGGCTTCGGGAAGCGGATGTTCGCGACCTTGTCCGCCTGGCGCTCGCCCTCGAGGCCGTTCATGAGCCGCTCGGCGCGCTTGATCATCTGCTGGGCGGCCACGGCCTTGCTGGCCTTGGCGCGCATCTTGTTGGCCTGGTCCATCAGCGCGGTGGCCTTCTTCTCCGCGTTGGCGTACTCGCGCTTGCGGCGGTGGGCGTCCTGCTCGCGCTGCAGCAGGTAGTTCTTCCAGCCCATGTTGTACAGGTCGATGACGCAGCGGTTGGCGTCCAGGTACAGGACCTTGTTGACCACCATCTCCATCAGCTCCACGTCGTGGCTGATCACCAGCAGCCCGCCCTGGAAGTTCTTCAGGAAGTCCCGCAGCCACACCACGGAGTCGGCGTCCAGGTGGTTGGTGGGCTCGTCGAGGAGCATGATGTCGGCGTCCGAGAACAGGATGCGGGCCAGCTCCACGCGACGGCGCTGCCCGCCGGAGAGGGTGCGCAGCGGCTGGTCGAGGATCCGCTCGGGCAGGTCCAGGTTGGACGTGATCGTCGCGGCCTCGGACTCCGCGGCGTAGCCGCCGCCGGCGAGGAACTCCGACTCGAGCCGGTCGTAGCCGCGCATGGCCTTGCTGCGCACGGCGTCGTCCTCGGAGGCCATGTCCTGCTCCGCCTGGCGCAGGCGGGCGACGACGCCCGCGAGGTTGCGGGCGGAGAGGATGCGGTCCCGGGCCAGCTGCTCCATGTCCTCGACCTTGGGGTCCTGCGGGAGGTAGCCGATGGCCCCGGTGCGCGTGACCGTCCCGCCCGCGGGCAGGGTCTCCCCGGCGAGGACCTTGGTCATCGTGGTCTTGCCGGCGCCGTTGCGCCCGACCAGGCCGATCTTGTCCCCCTTGTCCACCCGGAAGTTGACCTCGTCCATGAGCAGCCGCGCACCGGCACGCAGTTCGAGGTTCTGGACAGTGATCACGGAGGAGACCTTTCGGGAGGCAGTGGTGAGGAGTGGGTGCCCTGACCGGGCAACCTGTCCATTCTACCGGTCCCCGTTCCGCGGCGGCACCCCGCGCAGCGGGCCGGGTCCGCGTTCTTGCTCACGTGCCGGACGGGCGCCTTCTCCGGGGCATCTTCTGCGCGGCCCGGGCCCGGAGGCTGACACATTCGCCCGACACAATCGCCCGACTCCGGGCGGACTCTTCTCGGCGGGGCCGTCGCTGGGTAGTGTCCGACGTCAACTGGTCAGTCTCCTTCCAGTATTTCTCATCGTCGGAAGCGGGCAGCATGCGACAGGACGTCCAGCAGTGGTTCACCACCCGCAGCTACCACGGCAGCCAGTGGTCCGCCGAGCAGCTCTGCCGCCGGAAGCGCGGCAGCACGGTCAGCGTGGTGCTCCCGGCCCGCAACGAGGCCGAGACCGTGGGCGCGATCGTCACCGCGCTGCGGCGCACGCTCATGGAGGACGTGGCGCTGATCGACGAGCTCGTCGTCATCGACTCCGACTCGACGGACGGCACGGGGGCGGTCGCCGCGGCGGCCGGGGCCCGGGTCCACCGGCAGGCCGACATCCTGCCCGCCCACGGCAACGTCCCCGGCAAGGGCGAGGCGCTGTGGAAGTCCCTGGCCGTGACCACCGGGGACGTGCTCGCGTTCGTGGACTCGGACCTGCGGGAGTTCGACCCGCAGTTCGCCGTGGGGCTGCTGGGGCCGCTGCTGACCGAGCCGGGGGTGCAGTTCGTCAAGAGCTGCTACGACCGCCCGCTGCACGACGGCGCCACGGTGATGCCGGCGGGCGGTGGGCGCGTCACCGAGCTCGTGGCCCGCCCGCTGCTGAACCTGTTCTGGCCGCAGCTGGCGGGGCTGGTCCAGCCGCTGGCCGGGGAGTACGCGGGACGCCGGAGCCTGCTCGAACGGGTGCCGTTCGTCTCCGGGTACGGGGTGGAGATCGCGATGCTCATCGACGTGCTGGAGGCCGTGGGCCTGGACGCGATGGCGCAGGTGGACCTGGGTGTCCGGTCCCACCGGAACTCCTCCGACGCCGCCCTGGCCCGCATGGCCGCCCAGATCCAGCTGACGGTCCAGGCGCGGCTGCGCTGCGACTCCCCCGTCGCCGACGAGAGCGGGCGCCTCACGCAGTTCCTGCGCCAGGGGGAGCGCTTCCTCGCCGAGGTCCATGACGTCAGCGTCCGCGAGCGCCCGCCCATGGTGCAGGTGCCCGAGTACCGGGCGCAGCCGGCCGGCCGCGTCGCATGAGCGCGCTGCGGGTGCTCGTCAACGCGGGCCCCTGGCTGCCCGTGCCCCCGTCCGGCTACGGCGGGATCGAGACGGTGGTCGCCACCCTGGTGCCGGAGCTCCGGCGCGCCGGCGTGCACGTCACGCTCGCCACGGTGGGCCCCAGCACGCTCGAGGCCGACGACCACCTGCGCCCCCTGCCCGAGCCCGCGTTCCGCTCCATCGCGATGCCCTACAACCGGGTCTCGGGCATCGCCCACGCGCACATGCAGGGCCTCGTGGACGCGCTGCGGGGACCGCGGCGGTGGGACCTCGTGCACGACCACCTGGAGGTCGTGGGACCGTCCGTGCTGGGCGCGATGGGCACGGCGGCCCCACCGGTGCTGCAGACCCTGCACTGGGACCTGCGCAAGCACCCCGAGTTCTACTCGGCGTTCGACGGACGGGGCCGGGTCCGGTTCGCGGCGGTCTCCGCGTCCCAGCTCGAGCGGGCGCCGGCCAACCTGCGGCGGCAGACGCTGGGGGTGGTGCCGCTGGCCGCGCCCCCGGGGCTGCCCGTGGACGCGCCCCGGGGCGAGCACGCGCTGGTGCTGGCCCGGATCACCGCCGACAAGGGCCAGGACACCGCCGCCCGCGTCTGCCGGCGGGCGGGGATCCCGCTGGTGCTGGCCGGGCCCGTGGCCGGCATCGACGACCCCGAGGAGCTGGAGCGGCGCCTCGCCGACGGCGACGAGGCGCTGCGCTCCCACCCCGACGTCCGGTACTGGCTCGAGGCGGTCCGGCCCCTGGTCGACGGGACGTCGGTGGCCTGGGTGGGCGGGGTGGCGGGCGAGCGCAAGGAGCGCCTGCTGCGCTCGGCCCGCGCCCTGCTGACGCCCAACCGCTGGGCCGAACCCGGGGCCACCGGTGTCGTCGAGGCGCTGTCCCGGGGGGTGCCCGTCGTGGGGACCCCCCTGGGGGTGCTGCCCTCCCTGGTGGAGCACGGCCGCACCGGGTTCCTGGCCGCGGCGGAGGACGACCTGGTCGAGCACCTGCGGGACCTGGACAGCATCGACCCGCAGACCTGCCGGGACGCCGCCGAGCAGTGGACGCCGGCGGGCATGGCCCGGCGCTACCTGGACCTGTACCACCGGCTCCTGGAGGAGAACCCGACATGACGCTGCGCATCACCCTGGTCGGGGCGGGATCCGTGGCCCGTCGCCACGTCGACGTGCTGCACGGACTCGGCGGGGCGCGCGTGGTCGGGGTGACGGACGCGCACCTGCCCGCCGCCACCGCCCTGGCCGCTGAACTCGACGTCCCCGCGTTCACCGACCCCGCGCAGGCCCTCGACGCCGTGGCGGCCGACGCCGTCTACGTCTGCGTGCCGCCGTTCGCCCACGGGCCCGCCGAGCTCGCCGCGCTGGAGCGCGGCAAGGCGCTGTTCGTGGAGAAGCCCGTGGGACTGGGCCTGGACGTCGCCGAGCAGATCGGCGCCCGGGTCGAGGAGAGCGGGGTGGTCACGGGCACCGGCTACCACTGGCGCTGCCTCGACACCGCCGTGCTGGCCCGGGAGCTCCTCGCCGAGGCGCCCCCGCTGCTGGCCAACGGCTACTGGCTGGACAAGCGACCGCCCGTGCCGTGGTGGGGGCGGACGGACCGCTCGGGCGGCCAGGTCGTGGAGCAGCTCACCCACGTGCTGGACACCGCCCGCTTCCTGCTGGGCGAGGCCGTCGAGGTGTACGCCGCAGGGATCCGCAGGGCCCCGGACGGGGCCCCGCAGGACTACGGCGACGTCGACGACGCCACCGCCGCGACCGTGCGCTTCCGCTCCGGGGCCGTCGCCACGCTCGCCGCGACGTCGGCGCTCGCGGTCAAGCACCGCGCCGCCCTGCACACCGTGAGCCGCGGGCTCTACCTGGAACTCTCGGAGCAGGGCCTCACCGCCTACGGCGCGCGGGACCGCTCCGAGCACACCCCCGCCGAGGACCCGAGGGTGACCGTCGACCGGGAGTTCCTCGAGGCGGTGCGCGGCGAGCGCGAGTCCACCCGCGCACCCTACGGCGAGGCGCTGCGCACCCACCGGCTCGCGTGCGCGATCGCCGACTCGGCGCGCACCGGGCGGCCCGTCGCCCTGGCGGACCCGGACCGCGTGGGACCGGACCGCGCAGGACCGGCGGGTGAGCCGTGAGAGCGCGCCGCAACCTCGTCGTCCCCGCCCGGCACCGGATCGAGATCGTGGAGGAGGAGCTGCCCGCGGTCCCGGACGGCGGCGTGCTGCTGGAGACCCTCGCCACAGGGCTGTCCGCGGGCACGGAGCTGGCCTTCGTCAAGGGAGACCACCCGGGGCTGCACTCCCGGCACGACACCGAGCTCGGGCTGTTCCGGCCCGGTGCCGCGGAGCAGGGCTACCCGGTGCGCCGCCTGGGCTACATGGAGGTCGCCCGGGTGGCGAGCTCCCGCACGCCGGCGTTCCGGGCCGGCGACGTGCTCGCCACGGCCTACGGCCACGCCACCGCCCACGTCGCCGACCCGCTCACCGAGCACCTGGTGCCGCTGCCGGAGACGCTGGACCCCCTGCTCGGCGTGTTCGTCGCCCACTTCGGCCCCATCTGCGCCAACGGGCTGCTGCACGCCGCGGCGGACGCGGGACCGGTCCGCGGGCTCGGCGACGGGGTCGCCGGGCGGCTCGTGCTGGTCACGGGCGCGGGCCCGGTGGGTCTCATGACGGCCCTGTTCGCCCGCGCCCTCGGCGCGCGCGAGGTCGCCGTCGCCGACGCCGACCCTCGACGGCGGGCGCTCGCCGAGCGGCTGGGCTTCTTCCCCCTGGACCTCGCCGACGACCCCGGCCGGGTGCTCAAGACCCGCTGGCGGCACGGGCCCGGCGACCACGGCGCGGACCTCGTGTTCCAGTGCCGCGGCAAGCCCGAGGCCCTGCACGCGGCGCTGCGCGCGGTCCGGCCGCAGGGCAGCGTCATCGACCTGGCGTTCTACACCGCGGGCGCGGACGCGGTGCGGCTGGGCGAGGAGTTCCACCACAACGGGCTGAGCCTGCGCTGCGCACAGATCGGCCGGGTCCCCCGTGGTCTCGCCCACACCTGGGACCGGCAGCGGCTGTCCGCGGAGACCATCCGCCTGCTGGCCGCCCACGGCGGCGAGATCCGCGAGCACCTGATCAGCGACGTCGTGCCCTTCGACGAGGCTCCCGCGCTGATGCAGGACGTGGTCGTGCGGCGCCGGCACGTGCTCACCGCGGTCTTCGTCGTCGACGACCCCCGCTGAGCCCTCCGGCCCACGCGCGCGGGCACCGTTGGACAGCCCTCCACAGTCGCCTTAGTGTTGGCTCGATCGCCGTCGTCCCGTCCGCGGTGCCCGTCTTCCCTTCGCCACCCACGCCCCGAGGAGCGCCCGCATGGGAAATCCCCCACGCCCCGAGCAGCACAGCACGTCGTCCGGAGGCTCGAGTGCGGCGCCGCTGCACGCCGAGCGCGTCCTCGGCGGTCAGGCCGACCCCGGCACCAGCGCGGCCCCCGCCACGGGCCCCGGGGTCGAGCCCGCCGGCTTCGAGGAGGCCACCCAGGCCCTCGCCCCCGCCGTCAGCCCCTGGGCGGACTCCCTCGGCCGGGCCGGTTCCCGCGCCGCCCAGACCCTGCTCGTCGCCGCCGTGGTGGTCGGGCTGATCTGGATCCTGCTGCAGGTCAAGGTCGTGCTCATCGCCGTGCTCGTCGCGCTCATCCTGGCCTCCGCCGTGGGACCGGTCGTGAAGTGGCTCGAGCGCAGGGGCTGGTCCAACCTGCTGGCCACCCTCGCCGCCTTCCTCGGGATCCTGGCACTTGTCGGCGGGGTGCTCACCGGCATCGTGCTCGCCGTGCGCAGCGAGTGGGACACGCTCACCGCCTCGGCGGTGGAGGGCTGGGAGGAGCTGCAGCGCCTCGTGCAGTCCGGACCGATCCCCGTCGACACGGCCGCCATCGACTCCGCCGTCCAGCAGGCCGGGGACTTCGTCACCAGCGGCTCCTTCGCGGGCGGCGCCCTCAGCGGCCTGGGCGCCGCCACCGAGTTCGTGACCGGCCTGGTGCTGATGATCGTGGTGCTCTTCTTCTGCCTCAAGGACGGCGAGAAGATGTGGAACTTCACGCTGCGCTGGTTCCGCGGCGAGCGCCGGGCCAAGCTCGCGGAGTCCGTGGACCGCAGCGCGCAGGTGCTCGGCGGCTACGTCCGCGGAACGGCGTTCGTGGCGGCGGTGGACGCCGTGCTCATCGGGGGCGCGCTGCTCGTCCTGGGCGTCCCCCTGGCGATCCCCCTCGCGGTCCTCGTGTTCGTCACCGCGTTCATCCCGGTGGTCGGCGCCACCATCGCGGGCATCATCGCCGCCCTGGTCGCCCTGGTCACCAACGGGCCGGTCATCGCCCTCGCGGTGGTCGTCGTGATCGTCGCGGTGAACCAGATCGAGGGCAACATCCTGCAGCCCATCATCATGGGCCGCACCCTCAGCCTGCACGCCCTCATGGTGCTGCTCGCCCTGACCGTCGGCACGTTGGTCGGCGGCATCTTCGGCGCCATCCTGGCCGTGCCGTACACCGCCGTGGCGTGGGCCGTCATCCAGGTCTGGTCCAACCGCTACCAGGTCGGCGACGACCCGGTGCTCGGCCCGGACCCGGTGAACCCGAAGGACCGCGTCGAGGCCAAGGCCACCATGGCCGAGCGCTGGAAGTACCAGCGGATGCGCTACCAGCAGGCCCTGGGCGGACGCTTCGGGGCCACGGAGCGCGACGCCGTCCGGCAGCGCGACGACGCCGACGGCGCGGGGCCCGCGCAGGACGAGGACACCGGTTCCGCCCCGGGGGCCCGCAAGCCCTAGTCTGGGTGCCATGACCAACGTCGAGCGCCGCCGCACCATCACCGCCGAGGACCTCGCGAACATCGCCGTGTTCGCCGCCCTCACGGCCGCCCTGTCCGTGCTCCCCGGGATCCCCCTGGGCGCGGCGGGGGTGCCGCTGACCCTGCAGACCCTCGCCGTGTTCCTGACCGGCCTGGTCCTGGGCGGCACCCGCGGGCTCCTGGCCGTGGCGTTGTACGTCCTGGTGGGCCTGATCGGCGTGCCGGTGTTCGCGGGCTTCCGCGGCGGCTTCGGCGTGCTCGCCGGGCCCTCGGCGGGCTACATCCTGGCCTTCCCGTTCGCCGCGGCCGCGGCCGGCTACGTGGCCCAGTGGCTGATCCCGGCCCGCCGGGCCAACGACGGCGGCGCCACCAACGCCCGCTACGAGCGCACCGGCACCTACACCCTGCGGCTGGTGGCCGCGGCCCTGGCCGGTTTCGTGGTGATCCGGATCGGCGGCATCCTCGGCCTGGTGGTCAACGGGCGCCTGCCCTTCCAGGACGCGTTCCTCGCCGACCTCGTGTTCTGGCCCGGCGACCTGCTCAAGGTGGTGCTCGCGGCGGTCATCGCCGTGGGCGTGCACAAGGCGTTCCCCCGGATCGCGGGCACGCGCTGAGCCGTGCCCGGATCCCCCGGGGCCGCGGCCCTCGTGTGCTCCCGCGTGACCGTCACGGTGCCCACCGCCTCGGGTGAGCTGACCCTGCTGCGCGACCTCGACGTGAGCCTGGGCGAGCGGCGGGTGGCCGTGCTCGGGCTCAACGGATCCGGGAAGTCCACGCTCCTGCGGCTGTTCAACGGCCTCGTCCGCCCGTCCTCGGGCTCGGTCACGGTGCACGGCACCGACGTGACCCGGGACGTGCGCGCGGCCCGGCGTCGGGTGGGCTTCGTGTTCACCGACCCGCTCTCCCAGCTGGTGATGCCGACCCCGGTCGAGGACGTCGAGCTGTCCCTGCGCGGGGCCGGCGTGCCCCGGGCCCGACGACGGACCGCCGCCCTCGAGCTGCTCGAGCGCGCGGGCATCGGCCACCGGGCCGAGCACAGCATCTACGACCTCTCCGGTGGGGAGCGCCAGTTGGCGGCGTTCGCCGCGGTGCTGGCCGTGGAGCCCGAGGTGCTCGTCCTCGACGAGCCCACCACCCTCCTCGACCTGCGCAACCGGGGGCGGCTCATGGGGCTGCTCGACGGGCTCCCGCACCAGCTGCTGATCTCCACGCACGACCTCGGCCTGGCCGCGACCGCCCCGCGCGTCCTGGTCCTGCACGAGGGCGCCCTGGTCGCGGACGGTCCGCCCGAGGAGGTCGTCCCCGCCTACGAACGGTGGTGCGCGCACGGCTTCCCCGGGGAGGCGCGCCCGTGAGCCGGGGCCCGGACCTCTTCGGCAGCTACTCCCCCGGCACCGGCCCCCTGCACCGCGCCCCGCTCCGGGTCAAGGGGCTCGGCATCGTCGCCGTGACCCTGGCCGTGGTGCTCTCGCCCTCGTGGCCGGTCCCCGCCGCGCTCACTCTGCTCCTGCTCGTCGCGGGCTCCGCCGCGGGCATCGGCGCTTGCGAATGGTGGCGGGGACTCGCCCCCGCCCTGCCCGTGCTGGTCCTGCTGGCCGTCTACCACGTCCTGACCTCGGGACCGGCCATGGCCGCCGACGTGGTGCTGACGATCGTCGTCCTCCTCGTGCTCACCCGGGTCCTGATGCACACCACGCCCCTGCCGGAGCTCCTCGACGGCGTCGTGTGGCTGTGCTCGCCGGTGCGGCTGGTCGGGGCGGACCCCGAGCGCATCGGCCTGGCGATCTCCCTGATGCTGCGCTCGATCCCCTTCATCGTGGGCGCCGTGGGCGAGCTCCGGGACGCCGTGCGAGCCCGTGGGCTGCGCCCGAACCTCGTGCGACTGGTGACCCCGGCGGTGATCTCCGCCGTCGCCTACGCCCAGCGGACCGGTGAGGCCCTCGCCGCCCGCGGCTTCGACTGAGCGCCGGCACCCGCGCCACCATCAGACGGCTTACACTTCAGCCATGAGTTTCGACAACAGCTCCCAGCTGGACGCCTCCCGCGTCGGCAGCGGCGGCGGGCGGGGACGCGGGATCGCCGTGGGCGGTGGACTGGGCGGCGGACTGCTGCTGCTCGTCGTGGGGCTGCTCTTCGGCCAGGACGGCATCGACGCGATCACCGGCGGGGGCGGCCAGGACACCGGGTCGCAGACCTCCGTGGAGCAGGAGCGGGCGGAGCGGTGCCGGACCGGTGAGGACGCCAACCGGTACACCGACTGCCGGATGATCGCCACCGCGCAGAGCCTCGACCAGTTCTGGGAGGACTACCTGCCGCAGGCCACGGGCGAGCAGTACGTGATGCCCGGCGTGGAGCTGTTCGAGGGCCAGACCAACACCGGGTGCGGCGCGGCGTCCTCGGCCGTGGGCCCGTTCTACTGCCCCGCGGACGAGACCGCCTACCTCGACATCGCGTTCTTCGACGAGCTGCAGACCCAGTTCGGCGCCGGGGGCGGCCCGCTGGCCGAGGAGTACGTGCTCGCCCACGAGTTCGGCCACCACATCCAGAACCAGATCGGCACCCTCGGCTACGCCCAGCAGGACCCGCAGGGCCCCGAGTCCAGCGCCGTGCGCGTGGAGCTGCAGGCCGACTGCCTCGCCGGGCTGTGGGCCGGCGGCGCCGCCGGAGACACGTCAGGGGCCGTGGACCTGGGCGACATCTCCCAGGAGGAGCTCGACCAGGCCCTCGACGCCGCCTCCGCGATCGGCGACGACCGGATCCAGGGGACCACCCAGGGACGGGTCAGCCCCGAGAACTTCACCCACGGCGCCTCCGCCCAGCGGCAGCTGTGGTTCTACGCGGGCTACCGGACCGGCGACATCAACGCCTGCGACACCTTCAGCGCCCGCGACCTGAACGCCCCGCCGGCCCTCTGACCCCAGGTCACCGCGCTACCCGGGACACCGAGTTCCCACTCCGGCGCCGCCTGGGGCACCGAGCCCCCACAGTGCTCGCAGACCCCCAATCCGATCGTGGGATGTTGCGAGCTCTCTGGGGACTCGGCACTGGTCGATGCGCGGATGGCGGTACACCTGACTCGGGTTGCCCACTATTAGCTAATCTGCCCCCATGACGACAAGGACGGCGGTGGCGATCTACGCCCGCATCTCCCAAGACCGCACCGGCGAGGAACTGGGAGTGACACGCCAGCTGGAGGACTGCCGCGCCGAGGCACAACGACGCGGCTGGCAGGTCGCGGACGAGTACGTCGACGACGACATCTCGGCATACTCGGGCAAGAAAAGACCCCAGTACGAACGCATGCTCACCGACATCGCCGAAGGGCGCCGGGACGGGGTGATCGTGTGGCACATGGACCGACTGCACCGCCGCCCAGTTAAGCTAGAACGGTTCGTGGACACCTGCACCGCCGCCGGAGTCCGCGACGTGGTCACGCTGTCCGGAGACGTGGACCTGGTTCACGGGGACGGTCTGCTGATGGCCCGTCTGCTGGCCGCAGTGGCCGCTAACGAGTCGGACTCCAAACGCCGTCGAGGCGCCCGCAAGGCCTTGGAGGTCGCCCAATCCGGACGGCCCGTGATGGGCGGGCCGCGCCCGTTCGGCTTCCAGGACGACCGGGTGAGCCACCACCCCACCGAAGCCCCGATCATCGCGGAGCTTGCCGCACGCGCCCTGGCCGGGGAGACCCTGACGTCGCTGGCGAGCTGGTTGCAGGAGACCGGCGTGAAGACGGTGACGGGCAGGGAATGGCGCACCAACACGCTCCGGACACAACTGACCAGCCCGCGCATGTGGGGCATGCGCGTCCACCAGGGCCAGGTCATCGGCCCCGCCCAGTGGGAACCGATCATCACCCCCGAACAGGGCGAGAGGCTGCGGCGGCTGCTGCTGGACCCATCGAGACGTACCAACCGCAGCGCACGCCGTTACCTGCTTTCCGGCCTGCTGGTGTGCGGCAAGTGCGGTAACCGCATGCACTCGGCACCCCGCTACGACACCCGCCGCTACGGCTGCCGGACCAGCCCAGACTTCGGAGGGTGCGGGGGCGTGTACATCTACGCCGAAATGCTCGAGCAGTTCATCACCGAAGCCGTGCTGTTGCGCCTGGACTCACCCGCCATGGACCAAGCACTCACCGAGGACGGCATCGACCACGACCAGCTCCGCACCCTGGCCGACACCATCGACACGCAGAAGCGCCGCCTGGACGACCTGGCCACCATGTGGGCCGACGGAGAGATTTCCAAGGAGGAATGGCGTACCGCCCGGAACCGGATTGAGGCGAAGCTCAAAGACGCCAGGAGCCGGTTCGACCGGCTCAATCGACGTGACGCGGTCACCGAGTACATCGGCCAGGGCCAGCAGCTACAGGAAGTCTGGAAGTCCCTCAACCTCTCCCGGCAGGTCGCCATCGTCAAAGCCGTCTTGAACTCCGTCACGATCCTGCCCGCCATTCATCTCGGGCGGCACGGACTGGACCACGATCGGGTCGTGCCCGACTGGCGGCAGTGAGGACAGGGCGGCCGGTCGCGTGCTCGGCGCCGGGGCGCCGTGCGCGCGCGACCGCTCCGCCCTCGCCCCCAACAGCACACCGAGCTCGTGCAATGCCGCCGGATCGGTGATCTTCTCCGGTACTCCTTGTGCTGCACAGGTGGAGCTGACCCATGCCGCCACCACGGACGGATCGGTCTTGCCCACGATCAGATATCCCACTGCGCCCAGATGGCCGGCGGACCATCCCAGGACTCCACCTGATCGGAGTTCCAGCGCACCGCCGGCTCCGCGCCAAGAACCTCGGATGCCTGCTCAATGACCGACCCGGGGCTGTCCCCGTGCAGGCGTCTCACCTTCGGTTGGAAGCCCTGACCGAGGTCGTAGCGGTGCATCCCCAGCGCCCGGGTGTTCGGGTCGGTGAAGGTTTTGGTGACGTACTTGGACAGATACCGCGCCGCCAGCCGCGCCTCACCGAGCGAGCCGGACCCGACCGGCAGATCTCCCAGCAGTTTGATGTGCACGAACCCCCGGCCCCACGCCTCGCTGATGAGATGCCGCGAGATGTAGCGCCCCACGGCGAAGTGCACGTGGAAGTGCACCCCGTCCTTGTGCAGTTCCGGCACCCAGGCGTACGGCAGAGGATCGCCGCCAAGGCTGTCGCGCAGTTGCCGGAAGAACAGCCCGGCATGTGCCCGGACCAGGCGGGGGTCAGTGCACCGAGGTTCGCCGTAGGTGAGAGTGCCCAGACGGTTCAGCCGGTTGGCCGCGCAGTATCGCCGCAGTTTGGCCCGAGCACGGCGTGCCGCCTCTTGGGCGGCTCGCTCGGGATCAACGGCAGACCCGGGAGCAACGTAGGAGCGGTCGGGCCGTTGGGATGAGACAAAGCAACCACCGCCCTCCCCGGCATCGGGGTACAAAGACAGACGCCACCCCGCATCGACGGCAAGAGGAAGCGTAGGTGCAGCGGAGGAACGAAAAGCGGACATGACACACCCTGGAGGTCAGGAACCACGAAGGTTCGCACTATCGCCAGAGAGTGAGCAGACACCCAAGGGAACCGTTACAGTCCCGCGACGTCGCCAGCAGACGCACGCCGTGCAAGACCGGGAGAGCAACTGCACCAGATCCCTTGTAGTCGCACAATTTAGCATCCGGGTGCACCCAGGCACAGTGACGAGGATGGAGCACCCCAACGAGTTACGTTGCTAGTTCAAGTCAAGGCGCGGCGCTACGCGCCGCACTCCACACCCGTGCGCTCGATTAGATCAACCCATCCGTTGATAATCTTTCTTCCTTCATACATCGAGGTAAGACCGCGGCGCATGAGTTTCATGGGGGCACGGAGATCACGGGACTTCGCTTCGATGGGCTCCATGACATCGATCATCTGCTTCAACGACCCCAAGCCTGCGTCAGCGGAAGACGCCATCTCAAGTACCGAGTCGAAGAAACCACAAGCCTCCTGCTTGAACTCGGGGTTATCCTGGAGCTCCGCGGGCACTTGCTGGATCATTATCGTGATCCCCTGATCAACATCATTAAGTTGCTTAGTAAATTGCTCGCTGTGCTCGAAAATATTTCCAGCTGGTTCCGCGAGTGCATTAGCCATTTTTCGGAATACGGTGAGGCGGGCAGCGAAAGCCTTGGGACTTGAGTTTGCCGCTTCGACATCGGCCTTGCCTGAGACGAAAATCTCTGCAACTGTGCCGATTTCTTCCCCTATGGCTTCAAGGGTTTCAGCCCATTCGGGGAGCGCCTCCTCAGCCTGGGCCATCAGATCAACGGTGCCCGGGGCGTCGTCCTCCTCTTCCGGGAGTTCGCCCGCCGCCTGAGCGATGTCGGCTTGGTCGGCTATAACGTTTGCCTCGGCCAACCGAGTGGCCATTCTGCCGACCGCACGACGGTAGTCCGGCGACGTTGTGGATTCATATCGAAGATCGGTCCAGTCTTCCCATTGGAAGCGCTTAATTAGATCCATCGCATCGTCATCCGATGGATCCTGACGGAGCCTCGGGAAATCAATATAGAGGATGGGCATAATCAGCTCTTCTAAGCCCAAACGCTGGGCACGGCGTGCAAAGTAGTTCAGTTCCCGCCGACATTCGGGGCTTTGGAAGTATCGAGGGGTGATTACAGGAATAAAAAAGGCGATAGAAGCAAGCGATTCATCGACGGAATTCCGCCAGTCATCCCCCCACTGCAACTCATCGCGATCGAGGAACAAATCGATAGAGTCCCCCGTAATCATTTCAAACTGAGCGACTACATCTCGCGCCAGTTGGGCAATCCTTCCCCCCTCGGCATTGTCGTCCGCGTGCACATAGGACCAAAACCCTTTTCCATCAGCCATAGGTCGATGCTAACGCATCAGCCTTGGCGGTGTCTTGGTACCTTGTCGCATTGCCGAGGTGGGTGCACCGTCGTCGGTCAGCGGCGGCGGCTGTCCCGCACCTGGACGCCCGGGTTCTGCCGGCGGACGTCGAAGAGGCCGGTGGCCTCGATGAGGTCGCTGAGCTTGCGGTACCCGTAGTTGCGGGAGTCGAAGGACGCCTGGTTGCCGATCTGCTGGCCGACGGCGCCGAGGTGCGCCCAGCCGTCGTCGCCGCTGGCGGCGTCCACCGCGCTCCGCAGCATCCTGACCAGCCGGGCGTCCCCGCGCAGCGCCTGCTGCGGCGCGGCCGCCGGCGCCTCCCCGGGCTTCTCCTCGGCGGGCTCCCCCAGGCTCTCCACGTAGGTGAACTGCGAGCAGGCGTTGATGAACGGCTCCGGCGTCTGCCGCTGGCCGAAGCCGTAGACCTTGTGCCCGTCGGTGAGGATCCGCATCACCAGCGGGGTGAAGTCGGCGTCGCTGGAGACGATCGCGAAGCCGTCGACCGATCCCGCGTAGAGGAGGTCCATCGCGTCGATCACCATGGCCATGTCCGAGGCGTTCTTGCCGGTGCTGTAGGCGAACTGCTGGATCGGCCGGATCGCGTACGCGTGCAGCACCGCCTCCCACTGCTGCAGGTGCGGGCTCTTCCAGTTGCCGTAGGCGCGCCGGACGTTCGCGGCGCCGTGGCGGGCCACTTCGGCGAGGACCACGTCGATCTTGGCCGCCGGTGCGTTGTCGGCGTCGATGAGCAGGGCGATGCGCTTTTCGTCGGTGTTCACGCGTCGACTCTGCCACGGACCGGGCCCGAGCGGAGCACGGGACGCGCGGCGGGGCGTTCTCGGGGAGCGCCGAGGGGTGCTCAGGCCAGGGACAGGGCGAAGGACAGCGCGAAGCCCGCCGCCGTGCTCAGCGCCACCGCCGGCCCGCCGTGCTCGTAGGCCTCCGGCATGAGGGTGTCGGCCAGGGACGCGATCACCGCGCCGGCGGCGAAGGCGAGCGGCAGGGAGATCGTCTCGGGGTCGCTGCCGGCCAGCGGACCGGCGCCGACCAGCACGGCCACCACCAGGAGCACGGCGCAGACCGACCAGAGCAGGACGGCCTTCCCGCGGGACATGCCCTGCTCGCGCATGGACGCCGCGCCGACCAGGGACTCGGGCAGGTTGGACACGAAGATCGCCGCGAGCAGGGCCAGCCCGCCCGTGCCCTCGGTGAGCGAGACGCCCAGCGCCACGTTCTCCGGCACGCCGTCCAGGGTGACGGCGGCCAGCAGCGCCAGCCCCGCGGCGCCGCCGGTGGAGGCGGCCGTCGGCGCCTTCTCGTCCGCGGCGGCGTCGGTGTCCAGCTTGACGCTGCCCTGCTGCTGCTCCGCGTCAGCGGAGGCCGGTCCCGGCTGCGCCCAGCGGTCCAGGAGGGCGCTGAGCGCCGTGAAGACCACGGCGCCGGCGAAGAGACCGATGACGGCGAGCCAGATTCCGCCCCGCTCGTAGGCGTCCTCGAACAGCTCGAAGGCCAGCGCGGTGATGAGCGCGCCCGCGGCGAAGGACAGCAGGATGGCGAGCAGGCGCTTGGGGAGCTCGAAGCGCACGCCGACCAGCGCCCCGATGACGAGCGCGCTCGAGGCGACGATCCCGAAGAGCAGGCTCTGGCCCATGACGGCAGTGTAGGAGCGCGCGGCGGCGGCGCACCCACAATTCGCAAGGTTACTTATCGAACGGGGCGCGGCACGACGACGCCCCGCCCACCTCCTGCGAGGTGGGCGGGGCGGTGTCGGTGCGGAGGAGGACTCAGATGTTGAAGCCCAGGGCCCGCATCTGGTCGCGGCCGTCCTCGGTGATCCGGTCGGGACCCCACGGCGGCATCCAGACCCAGTTGACGCGCCACTCGTCCACCATGGGGTCGAGGTTCTGCGCGCACTGCTCCTCGATGACGTCCTGCAGCGGGCACGCGGCCGTGGTCAGGGTCATGTCGAGCACCAGGGCGCCGTCCTCGGCCCACTTGGAGCCGTAGAGCAGGCCAAGGTCCACGATGTTGACGCCGAGCTCGGGGTCGATGACGTTCTTGAGCGCCTCCTCGACCTCCTCGGCGGAGGGCCGGCCCGCGGTCGCGGGGTCGGCGGTGGTCTCAGCAGGGGTGTCGGCCATCGCTGGCCTCCTTTCGAAAGCTGGTGGGGTCGGAGCCGCTTACTTGGCGGGAGCCAGGTAGCGGTCGTAGCCCTCGTTCTCGAGCCGCTCGGCGAGCTCGGGACCGCCCTCGTCGACCACGCGGCCGTCGTGGAACACGTGCACGAACTGCGGCTTGATGTAGCGCAGGATGCGGGTGTAGTGGGTGATGAGCATGACGCCCATGTCGTTGGTCTCCAGGGCGCGGTTGACGCCCTCGGAGACGACCTTGAGCGCGTCCACGTCGAGCCCGGAGTCGGTCTCGTCCAGCAGGGCGATCTTCGGCTTGAGCAGCTCGAGCTGGAGGATCTCGTGGCGCTTCTTCTCGCCGCCGGAGAAGCCCTCGTTGACGTTGCGCTGGATCATGTCGGGGCTGATCTTCAGCTGTTCCATGGCGGCCTTGACGTCCTTGGTCCACGTGCGCAGCGAGGGGGCCTCGCCGTCGATCGCGGTCTTGGCCGTGCGCAGGAAGTTGGAGGTCGTCACGCCGGGGATCTCCACCGGGTACTGCATGGCCAGGAAGAGCCCGGCGCGGGCGCGCTCGTCCACGGACATCTCCAGGACGTTCTGGCCGTCGAGGAGGACCTCGCCGGAGTCGACGACGTACTTGGGGTGCCCGGCGATGGTGGAGGCCAGCGTGGACTTGCCGGAGCCGTTGGGGCCCATGATCGCGTGCACCTCACCGGAGGTGATGGTCAGGTTCACGCCCTTGAGGATCGGCTTGGTGGTCTCGTCGTCGAGCACGACGGACGCGTGCAGGTCCTTGATCTCGAGAGTTGCCATGGATGGTTCTCCTGTGGTCGAAAAAGTCTGGGGTCGGAAGGGTGCGTGCGGGCGCGGCGGATCAGTAGTTCGCGGAGGCGAGCTCGTCCTGGACGGACCCGCGCAGCCGCTCCTCGATGTCCGGGACACCGATCTGCTGAATGATCTCGAAGAGGAACCCGCGGACCACGAGCCGGCGCGCCTCGTCCTCGGGGATGCCCCGGGACATGAGGTAGTACAGGTGCTCGTCGTCCAGCTGGCCCGTGGTGGAGGCGTGGCCCGCACCGGTGATGAGGCCGGTCTCGATCTCAAGGTTCGGCACGGAGTCCATCCGCGGGCCGTCGTTGAGGATCAGGTTCCGGTTGAGCTCGTAGGTGTCGGTGGCCTCCGCGGTGGCGCGGATGAGGACGTCGCCGATCCACACGCCGTGCGCGTTCTCGCCCTGCAGCGCGGACTTGTAGGTCACCCGCGAGGTGCAGTGCGGCTGGGAGTGGTCCACGAACAGCCGGGACTCCAGGTGCTGGCCGGCGTCCACGAAGGTCAGCCCGTACATCTCCACGGACCCGCCCGGGGCGTCGAAGCGGGTGGACGGGGTGACCCGCACGAGGTCGCCGCCGAGGCTGACGAGCACGTGCTTGAAGGTCGCGGACCTGCCGAGGCGCGCCTGCTGGGAGGAGGCGTGCACGGCGTCGTCGTCCCACTCCTGGAGGGTCACCACGGTGAGGTTCGCGGAGTCGGCGACCCGGAACTCGACGTTCTGCGAGAGCACGGCGTTGCCGTGGTGGCGCAGGACCACGAGGGCCTTGGAGAAGGGCTGGGCGTCGATCACGAGGTGCTGGGCCGCCGGGGTGGCGTCCGAGCCGTGGATGTCGACGAGCACGGGCGCGGCGACCTCGGTCTCCTGCGGCACGGTGAGCACCGTGGCCTCGGTGACGCTGCTCCACGCGTTGGCGGAGACGCGGTCCTCGGGGATCCCGGCGCTGCCGATGCGGGCGTCGTCCCGGCCCACGGTCTCGACGCGCACGGCGTCCGAGTCGACGGTCACCGCGGGTGCCGGGCCGGTCAGGGCGTCGGCGTGCAGCCCCTTGAGGCGCTTGAGCGGGGTGAACCGGAAGTCCTCCTCCCGGCCGGTGAGCTTCGGGAAGTCGGCGACGTCGTAGGACGTGCGCCGCCCGGCCCGCGAGGAGTCGGGCACGCCGGAGATGTCGCCGTGGGCGGTGTGCCGCACCAGGGTGTCGTTCTCGACCTTGTCGCGGGCCAGCCGCTCCCCCTCCAGGTCCATGCCCGGGATGGCGACGCGCCCCTCCCCGGTGCGGACCCCGTCGACCTTCTCGCCCAGGTTGCCGTAGGCGTCCTTGGCCGCGCCGACGGCCTTGTCGGCCACCGCGGTGGCCGCGGAGGCGGCGGCCTCCGTGGCGTTGCGAATCGTTTCGTTCAGCTTGGACATGTCAGCCAACGGATCCTTCCATCTGCAGTTCGATGAGGCGGTTGAGTTCGAGCGCGTACTCCATGGGCAGCTCGCGGGCGATCGGCTCCACGAACCCGCGCACGATCATCGCCATGGCCTCGTCCTCGGCCATCCCGCGCTGCATGAGGTAGAACAGCTGCTCCTCGGAGACGCGCGAGACGGTCGCCTCGTGGCCCATGGTGACGTCGTCCTCGCGGATGTCGACGTACGGGTACGTGTCGGAGCGGGAGATCGTGTCCACCAGCAGGGCGTCGCAGACCACGTTGGACCTCGAGCCGTGGGCGCCCTCGCGCACCTGCACGAGACCGCGGTAGGCGGCGCGGCCGCCGTTGCGGGCCACGGACTTCGAGACGATCGACGACGACGTGTTCGGGGCGATGTGCACCATCTTGGACCCGGTGTCCTGGTGCTGCCCCTCGCCGGCGAACGCGATCGAGAGGGTCT
This sequence comes from Kocuria sp. CCUG 69068, assembly GCF_020833785.1. Lineage (NCBI taxonomy): Bacteria > Bacillati > Actinomycetota > Actinomycetes > Micrococcales > Micrococcaceae > Kocuria > Kocuria sp. CCUG 69068. Next base: position 35,591 of record NZ_PDDL01000004.1, on the reverse strand, counting down.
CGCCGCGGGCGTGCTCGCCGGTCATGTAGACCGCCGGGTACTTCTGGGTGACCTTCGAGCCGATGTTGCCGTCGATCCACTCCATGGTGGCGCCCTCGTGGGCGATCGCGCGCTTGGTCACGAGGTTGTACACGTTGTTCGACCAGTTCTGGATGGTCGTGTAGCGCACGCGGGCGTTCTTCTTGACGATGATCTCCACGACGGCGGAGTGCAGCGAGTCGGTCTTGTAGATCGGCGCGGTGCAGCCCTCGATGTAGTGGACGTAGGAGTCCTCGTCCGCGATGATGAGCGTCCGCTCGAACTGGCCCATGTTCTCCGTGTTGATGCGGAAGTAGGCCTGCAGCGGGATCTCGACGTGCACGCCCTTGGGGACGTAGACGAAGGAGCCGCCGGACCACACGGCCGTGTTCAGGGACGCGAACTTGTTGTCGCCCACGGGGATGACCGTGCCGAAGTACTCCGCGAAGAGCTCCGGGTGCTCCTTGAGCGCGGTGTCGGTGTCGAGGAAAATGACGCCCTGCTCCTCCAGGTCCTCGCGGATCTGGTGGTAGACGACCTCGGACTCGTACTGGGCGGCCACGCCGGAGACGAGCCGTCCGCGCTCGGCCTCGGGGATGCCGAGCTTCTCGTAGGTGTTGCGGATGTCCTCGGGCAGGTCCTCCCAGGTGGCGGCCTGCTTCTCCGTGGAGCGCACGAAGTACTTGATGTTGTCGAAGTCGATCCCGGACAGGTCCGCGCCCCACGTGGGCATGGGCTTGCGGTCGAAGAACTTCAGGCCCTTCAGCCGCAGGTCGGTCATCCACTGCGGTTCACTCTTCTTCGCGGAGATGTCCCGGACGACGTCCTCGTCGACACCGCGGCGCGCGGAGGCGCCGGCCACGTCCGAGTCGGCCCAGCCGTACTCGTAGGTGCCGATGCCCTCGAGCTCGGGGTTCTTCTCCAGGATGTCGGCGATGACAGTGTCGTTGCCGCTGGCGATCTGGTCAGTCATGACGGCCTTCCTCTGTTGTCTGGTCTGTGGCGCGGGCCGCGGTGCGGTCCACGGAAGTCGGTGCCGCGGCGGGTCCCGGCCGCGTGAGGGGCACGTGCGTGGTGCACACGTGCGCGCCGGCGGCCTGGGTCGAGAGCCGGCGGACGTCGGTGCCGAGCAGCCGGGCGATGAGCTCGGTCTCCAGCTCGCAGAACTGCGGGTAGCGGGCGGCCAGCTCGCGCACGGGGCAGTGCCCCTGGCACAGCTGCGCCGAGACGATGGTGCGGGACTCGCCGCGGCCGACGGCCACCTCGTTGGTGGAGGCGGCGAACCCGTCGCGGCTGAGCAGCCGCACCAGGACGGGCAGACGGTCGGCGACGTCGTCCCCGGCGGCCTCGACCTCGGGGCGGTAGGAGGCCTCCAGGCGGTCCACGCGCTCCTGGATGAAGGCGTGCACGGCGTCCGGGCCGGCGATGCGGCGGATGGACTCCAGCGCGTCGGTCGCGATCTCGAGGTAGTCGTCGCCGAGTTTGGCGTGGCCCTCGGGGGCGACGACGTAGCGCCGCGCGGGGCGGCCGGCGCCCCCGCTGCGGCGGCGGACCATGGTGACCTCGATGAAGTGCTGCTGCTCGAGGGCGTCCAGGTGCCGGCGCACGGCGGCCGGGGTCAGCTCGAGCATCTCGCCGAGGTCCGCGGCGGAGACGGGACCGTGCTCCAGGACGGCGCCGAGCACGCGCGAGCGGGTGTTCTCCTCCTGCTCCGCCCGCGGGCCGGAGCGGGACCTGCTCCGGGCGTCCGTGGTCTGAGTCATGGGTGAACCGTTCGCTTCCTGCTCGGGGGTGGAGGCTCTCGTGCTGCAGCGCGCGACCCGCAAGGGACGCTTCTAATACACAACCGGAGTATGTCGTAATTCATTCCGGTCTGACCAGTAAGTGGAGCCTTACCGGGCTCCGTCCAAGAATCACGACTTACTCATAATAACCCCGGGGCGCGGTGGGGCCAAGGGGGCCGGGCCGCGGGCGCGCCCGCACTACACTGGTCCGGTGCCCGCCCAGAGTCCCCCCGCGTCCTCGCCCGCGCTCTCGATCGAGCGCCTCGTGAAGGAGTTCCCGGTCCGCCGGCGCCGCTCCCGGCGCCCGGCCGGACCGGGCGCGGCGCGCGCCGACGTGGTGCACGCCGTCGACGGCCTGTCCCTCACCGCGCGGCACGGCGAGATCACGGCGCTGCTGGGCCCCAACGGCGCGGGCAAGACGACCACCCTGGAGTGCGCCCAGGGGCTGCAGCGGCCCACGGGCGGCACTGTCCGGCTGCTGGGGCAGGACCCGTGGCGGGCCAGCCCGGCGCTGCGCGCCCGCGTGGGCGTGATGCTCCAGGACGGCGGGCTCCCCCAGGCGGTGCGCCCGCTGGAGCTGCTCCGGCACGTGGCGTCCCTCTACCGCAGCCCCCGGGACATGGACGAGCTCGTGGAGCGGCTCGGCATCAGCAGCTTCGACCGCACCGTGGTCCGCCGGCTCTCCGGCGGCCAGCGCCAGCGCGTGGCCCTGGCGGCGGCCCTCGCGGGCAACCCGGAGGTGCTCTTCCTCGACGAGCCCTCGGCCGGGATGGACCCGCAGTCCCGCAACATCGTCTTCGACCTCGTCCAGCAGCTGCGCCGGGAGGGGGTGTGCATCATCCTCACCACGCACCTGCTCGACGACGCCCAGCGTCTCGCCGACCAGGTCTACATCGTGGACCACGGCCGGGTCATGGCCCAGGGGTCCGTGGCGGAGCTGGTGGCCCCCGGCGCCGACGCCCCTGCCGTGCTCGTGCTGACGCTGGCCCCGGAGCAGCTGCGCGCGGGGCCGTTCCCGTGGGACGGCCCCGGGTTCGAGGGCGTCCGGGCGGACCGCGCCGACCGCACCGTGACCCTCACCGGCGTCCTCACGCCCCCGATGCTCGAGACCGTGACCCGGTGGTTCACCGCGACCGGCACGCTGCCCGAGTCCCTGTCCCTCCAGCCGCGCACCCTCGAGGACGTCTTCCTCGACATCTCCGGACGGGAGATCCGATGACCGCCCCCGCCCTGCCCACCGCCACCGCCCCCCGCCCGGAGCCCGCCACCCTGGCCCGCCGGGTGGCCGCCCAGGCCCGCTACGAGACGCGGGCCGTGCTGCGCAACGGCGAGCAGCTGCTGCTGCTGGTCATCCTGCCGCTCATGGCCCTCGTGGCCCTGACCCTCACCGATCTGCTGGACGCCGCCGTCCCGGCCGGCGCCTCCCGGGTGGACGTCGCCGTGCCGGGCGTGCTGGCGCTGTGCGTGCTCTCCAACGCCTTCTCGGGCCAGGGCATCCAGACCGGCTTCGACCGCCGCTACGGGGTCCTGCGCTTCCTCTCCACCACTCCCCTGGGCCGCGGCGGGCTGATCGCCGGCAAGCTGCTCGCGATCGTCGCGGTGCTCGTGGTGCAGTACGTGCTGGTGGCCGCGCTCGGCGCGGCCCTCGGCTGGCGCCCGGACGCGGCCACCGTGCTCGTCTCCGTGCCGGTGCTGCTGCTCGGCGCCGCGGCGTTCACCGGGCTGGGGCTGCTCCTCGCCGGCACGGTGCGCGCCGAGGCGACCCTCGCCGTCACCAACCTCGTGTGGGTGCTGCTCGCCGCCGTGGGCGGCACCCTGTTCCCCTCGAGCACGCTGCCGGCGGGGCTCACCTGGGTGGTGGAGGTGCTCCCCTCCGGCGCGCTGGGCACCGCCCTGCGCGAGACGTTCCTCACCGGGGCGTCCACGCCGCTGCCGGTGCTGGTGCTCCTCGTCTGGGCCGCCGCCGCCTGGGCCGGAGCCGTGCGCTGGTTCCGGTGGAGCTGAGCCGCCGGTCCGGACCCGGCCCCGAGGGCCCGTCCCGGTCGGCGGGACCCGGGGGCCGCGGAGGCGGATAAACTGGGCGCGGAGACCCCGCCGCACCGACCCCGTCCGGAAGTGAACTCATGAACCGCGCCAGCGACCCCAGCGACGTCGACGTCCGCGAGCACGGCGGCGGCCTGCTGCCGAGCCGGATCACCCCGTGGGTGCGGTGGCTCGCCGTCGCGTCGCTGGTGGCGAACTCCGTGCTCATCCTCACCGGCGGGCTCGTCCGGCTGACCGGCTCGGGCCTGGGCTGCCCCACCTGGCCCCGGTGCACGGACGAGTCCTGGACCAACACCCCCGAGATGGGCATGCACGGCCTCATCGAGTTCGGCAACCGGCTGCTGACCTTCCTGCTGGCCGCCGTGGCGGTGCTGACGTTCCTGGCCGTGCTCCGGCTGCGCCACGAGCACCGCGACCTCTTCCGGATCGCCCTGCTGCTGGGTCTCGGCATCCCGCTGCAGGCCGTGGTCGGCGGGATCACCGTGCTCACCGGGCTCAACCCGTGGATCGTGGGCATCCACTACCTCATCTCCGGGGCGATGATCGCGCTGGCCACGGTGCTGGTCAACCGCACCCGGCGGCGCTCCCTGCCTGCCGTGCGGGACGCCGAGCGCCCCGGCCAGGCCTACGGGCAGCGGCGGACCGTCCGCGGGCTCATGGTGAGCCTGGGGGTGCTCACCGCGCTGATCCTCTACCTGGGCACCCTGGTCACGGGCACCGGCCCGCACGCCGGGGACGACACCACCGCCCGGCACGCGTTCGACGCCTACCTCGTCACCCGCGCCCACGCGGTCCCCGTGTACCTGATCGTCGCGGCCGTGGTCCTCGGGCTCGTGCTCGCCCGCCGGCACCGGTGGCCCGTGCCGCTGGCCTCGGGCCTCAACGTGCTCCTGGCCGCGCTGGTCCTGCAGGCGCTCATCGGCTACTACCAGTACTTCAACGGCGTGCCGATCGTCGCCGTGGCCCTGCACCTGGTGGGCTCCGCGGTGCTGATCTGGGCCACGGCCCGCACCGTGGAGAAGGGCTTCGCGGTCACCCGCACCCCGGCCCCGGTGCTGCGCAGCACCGACCGGGCGCAGCCGGCCGAGGCCCCGTCCCGCGGCTGAGGCCCTCAGGCCCGCTCGTCGGGCGCCTCGTCGAGCAGCTCCTCGACGGCCTGGGCCAGGCGCTGCCGGCTGGCCGAGGGGATCGGCAGCAGCGGCCGCCGCGGCGGGGCCGTGCTGACGCCGCACACCTCGGCCAGGGCGTACAGGGAGCTCAGGGGCCGCTCCTGGCGCAGGATCTCCATCAGCGGGGTCAGCGCCGCCTGCCAGGTGCGCACCGCGCGGTCGTCGCCCGAGACCACCGCGGCCCGGAAGGCGGCGTACTGGCGCGGGAGCACCGCGGCGATCCCGGAGTGCCAGGCCGCGGCGTCCGGCGCCGCCTCGTGGAGCAGCCGCTCCCCGCTGACCCCGTGGGCCGTCCCCGGCTCCGCCAGCTCGGCGAACCGGTGCCGACGTGCGGCGAGGTCCGCCGGGGAGTCCGCGGTGTCCTTGAACGCGCTGACGTTCTCCAGCCAGGACAGCTCGGCGGCGAGCTCCACCGGGTACGTGAAGCCCGTCGTCGTCGGGTTGTTGTAGATGCACAGCGGCAGGGACACGGCCGCCGAGACCGTCTCCACCTGGTCGGCGATCTCCTGGGAGACGAGCGGGATGTAGGACAGCGGATTGAGCACGAGCCCGTCCGCACCCCCGTTCTCCGCGGCGTAGGCCATCTCGAGGACCTCGCGGGTGGTCATCGCGGAGATCCCCGCCCCCACCGGCACCCCGGAGCCGCGGGCGGCCTCCACGGCGACGCCCACGACCTCGGCCCGCTCCTCCCCGGAGAGGTACGCGAAGCTGCCCGAGCTGCCCAGGACCACCAGGGCGTCCACGCCCGATCGGGACAGCCGGCCGACGTAGCGCCCGAAGGACTCCAGGTCCAGGCGGCCACCCTGCTGGAAGGGTGTGATCGGGTAGGCGACGAGCCCGGTGAAGGTCATGCTGAGCATGCGACCATCCTAGGTCCGGCCGGTCCCCCGGCCGGACGCGGACGCCGCGGGGCCCGCCGGCCCCGACGGGCTCAGAGGACGGGGCCGCCCACGAACGGGTCGACGGCCAGGGCGAGGAACACGAAGGTGATGTAGGCGATCGAGCCGTGGAAGACGTGCATCGCCTGCTTGTCCGTGGGCCGGCCGGCCACCGCGAGGGCGTGCAGCTTGTGGCTGTGGCCCACGAACCAGGCGCCCGAGGCCAGGGCGGTCACGGCGTAGACCCAGCCGGCGCCGCCGACGGGGACGAGCAGCAGCGAGCACACCACCGTGGCCCACGCGTACAGGACCACCTGGCTGCCCACGGTGCGGGCCCCGGCCACGGCGCCCAGCATGGGGACCCCGGCGCGGGAGTAGTCGTCGGCGTACTTCATGGACAGCGGCCAGTAGTGCGGCGGGGTCCACAGGAAGATGAACAGGAACAGCACGAGCGCGGGCCAGTCGAGGCCGCCCGTCACGGCGGCCCATCCGATCAGCACCGGCATGCACCCGGCGACCCCGCCCCAGACGATGTTCTGGGCGGTGCGGCGCTTGAGCACGATCGAGTAGAAGACGGCGTAGAGGAAGATGGCCGCCGCGCCCAGGGCGCCGGCGAGCACGTTGACCCCGATCGTGAGCCAGGCGACCGACACGGCCGTGAGGACCCACGCGAAGACGAGGGCCTCGCGGTCGGTGACCTCTCCGGTGACCAGCGGGCGCTTGGCCGTGCGCTTCATCACCCGGTCCTCGTCCCGATCGATGTAGCAGTTGAAGGCGCCGGCCGCACCCGCCGCGAGCGTGCCGCCCACGAGGGTGTTGAGGATGAGCCAGAGGTTCGGCATGCCCTGCTGGGCGAAGATCATGGTCGGCACGGTCGCCACGAGCAGCAGCTCGATGATCCGCGGCTTCATGAGGGCCACGTAGGCCCGCACCTTGCGGGAGGCCGTCATCCGTCCCTCGCGGAGGGGGGCCGCCGCATCACCCGTGTGCCCGTTGCCGAGGACGGCTCGTCCTGCGGGTCCCGACGTCTCGAGTGAGTTCACAGAATCATTGCTCCCGGTTGCGGTGGTGTTCCCCCGGCTCCGTGCGCGAGGTCGGCCCGGAGACGGTGCGTCGCCGGCACGCAGGAGCGGTCGGCGCGGTGGTCGCGGGCGCGGAAGAAGGTCCTATACAGCATAGCGCGTGGCGGCGTCCGTTCCCGCTCCGGACATGACGGGAAAGACGTCCGGGGCCTCGGGGACCGGTGCCGTCGGTCACACGCCCGAAATGCGCGTGACCTAAGCTGGACCCAAACCGCCGGTCCACGACCGGCACCCGCTGCGCACGGCAGCGGACCCCAATGGAAAGGGCACCGAATCTTGGCGACCGAACTCGATCAGAAGCTGACCTGGACCGAGCAGGACCGGCGTGCCGTGGACACGGTGCGGGTGCTGGCCGCGGACGCGGTGGAGAAGGTGGGCAACGGCCACCCCGGCACGGCGATGTCCCTGGCGCCGGCGGCGTATCTGCTGTTCCAGAAGGTGATGCGCCACGACCCGCGTGATGACCGGTGGACGGGCCGTGACCGCTTCATCCTCTCCCCCGGGCACACCTCGCTGACGCTGTACCTGCAGCTGTTCCTCTCCGGCTACGGCATGGAGCTCGAGGACATCGAGTCCCTGCGGACCTGGGGCTCGAAGACCCCGGGCCACCCCGAGTACCGGCACACCACCGGGGTGGAGATCACCACCGGCCCGCTGGGCCAGGGCCTGGCCTCGGCCGTGGGCTTCGCCTACGCCCAGCGCTACACCCGCGGCCTGTTCGACCCCGAGGCCCCCGCGGGCGAGTCCGTCTTCGACCACACCGTGTACGTGATCGCCTCCGACGGCGACCTCCAGGAGGGCGTGACCTCCGAGGCGTCCTCGCTGGCCGGGGTGCAGGAGCTGGGCAACCTCGTGGTGATCTACGACCAGAACCACATCTCGATCGAGGACGACACGGACGTGGCGTTCACCGAGGACGTCCTGGCCCGCTACGAGGCCTACGGCTGGGACGTGGCCCGGGTGGACTGGACGAAGACCGGGGACTACGTCGAGGACGTCGAGGAGCTCTACGCCGCGATCCGCGCGGCGAAGGCCGAGACCGCCAAGCCCTCGTTGATCGCCCTGCGCACGATCATCGGGTACCCGGCGCCGGGAAAGCAGAACACCGGGGGCATCCACGGCTCCAAGCTCGGGGCCGAGGAGGTCGCGGCGACCAAGGAGATCCTCGGGTTCGACCCCGAGAAGTCCTTCGTGGTGGAGGACGATGTCATCGCCCACACCCGCGGCATCCAGGACCGCATGAAGCAGGTCCGCGACGAGTGGGAGCGGCAGTTCCAGGCCTGGCGGGAGGCCAACCCGGAGCGGGCGAAGCTCTACGACCGGATCCGCGCCGAGGAGCTGCCCGAGAACTACGCCGACGCGTTCCCCGTCTTCGAGGCCGGCAAGGACGTGGCCACCCGCTCGGCCTCCGGCAAGGTGATCAACGCGATCGCCGACACGTTCCCCGAGCTGTGGGGCGGATCGGCCGACCTGGCCGGCTCCAACAACACCACCATCGAGTCCGCGCCCTCCTTCATTCCCGAGGCCCGCTCCACCGCGAAGTGGACCGGCAACCCCTACGGGCGGGTGCTGCACTTCGGCATCCGCGAGCACGCCGCGGCGGCGATCGTCAACGGCATCACCATGTCCTCCCAGACCCGGGCGTTCTCCGGGACGTTCCTGATCTTCTCCGACTACCAGCGCCCGGCCGTGCGCCTGGGCGCGCTGATGAAGGTCCCCTCGATCTACGTGTGGACCCACGACTCCATCGGCCTCGGCGAGGACGGACCCACCCACCAGCCCGTGGAGCAGCTCTCGGCGCTGCGCGCGATCCCGGGCCTGGACGTGGTGCGCCCGGCCGACGCCAACGAGACCGCGATCGCGTGGCGGACGATGCTGGAGAACCGGCACGGCCCGGCCGGGATCGCCCTGACCCGTCAGAACGTGCCCACCTTCGCCCGGGTGGATCTGCACCCCGAGGCCGACGGGGAGAAGTTCGCCTCCGCCGAGGGCGTGGCCCGCGGCGGCTACGTCCTGGCCGACACCGAGGGCACCCCGGACGTGATCCTCATCGGCACCGGCTCCGAGGTCTCCCTGGCCGTGGCGGCCCGCGAGCAGCTGGCGGCGCAGGGGGTGGCCGCCCGGGTGGTGTCCATGCCGTGCCGGGAGTGGTTCGACGCCCAGGACGCCGAGTACCGCGAGTCCGTACTGCCGGCGGCCGTGAAGGCCCGCGTGTCGGTGGAGGCCGGGATCGCCATGTCCTGGCGTGACCTGCTCGGCGAGCACGGGCGGGCCGTGTCCCTGGAGCACTTCGGGGAGTCCGCCGACTACGAGACCCTCTACCGCGAGTTCGGCATCACCGCCGAGGCCGTCACCGCCGCCGCCCAGGAGTCCCTCACCGCCGCGCAGGCCACCGCCTCCGTGGGCCGCTGAGCCCCGGCGCGCACCGACCGACCACCTTCCCCCGAGCACGAGGAGTGACAGACACATGACCACCCCCACCCAGAAGCTCTCCGACGCCGGCGTCTCGATCTGGCTCGACGACCTCTCCCGCGAACGCCTTGCCTCCGGCGGGCTGCAGCGGCTGATCGACGAGAAGGACGTCGTGGGCGTGACCACGAACCCGACGATCTTCGCCGCCGCGCTGGCCAAGCACGACGCCTACGAGGACCAGGTCAAGCAGCTCGCCGCCGCCGGCACGGACGTGGACGAGGCCGTGCTGGCCATCACCACCGACGACGTGCGCGACGCCTGCGACCTCTTCGCCCCCATCGCCGAGGCCACCCAGGGCGAGGACGGGCGGGTGTCCATCGAGGTGGACCCCCGCCTGGCCCAGGACGCCGAGGCGACCGCCGCCATGGCCCAGCGCCTGTCCCAGACCATCGACCGCCCCAACGCGCTGATCAAGATCCCCGCCACCGAGGCGGGCCTGCCCTCGATCACCGCGACCATCGCCGAGGGGATCTCCGTCAACGTGACGCTGATCTTCTCCCTCGAGCGCTACCGCGCGGTCATCAACGCCTACCAGCTGGGCCTGGAGCAGGCGCTCGAGAACGGCAAGGACCTCTCCACCATCCACTCCGTGGCGTCCTTCTTCGTCTCCCGGGTGGACTCCGAGGTCGACAAGCGCCTGGACGCGATCGGCACCGACGAGGCCGCCGCGCTCAAGAGCAAGGCCGGTCTGGCCAACGCCCGGCTCGCCTACCAGATCTACGAGGACGCCCTGGACACCGAGCGCTGGGAGCGGCTGGCCTCGGCCGGGGCGAACCCGCAGCGCCCGCTGTGGGCCTCCACCGGGGTGAAGGACCCGTCCCTGCCGGACACCCTGTACGTGACCGGGCTGGTGGCCCCGAACACCGTGAACACCATGCCGGAGAAGACCTTGGAGGCCACGTTCGACCACGCCGAGGTCACCGGTGACACCGTCACCGGCACCTACGCGGAGTCCAACGAGCTCCTGGACCGGATCGCCGGCGTGGGGATCTCCTACGACGAGGTCGTCGCCCAGCTCGAGGCGGAGGGGCTCACCAAGTTCGAGGACTCCTGGGCGGAGCTGCTCGACACCGTGCGCGCCGCCCTCGACAACGCCCGCTGAGCCCGTCCCGTCCTGACCCGAGCACCGTCCGTGCCGCCCCACCCGAAGGAGAACCCATGAGCTCCCTGTCCGTCCAGACCTCCGGCGCCGCCCGCGAGGCCGTCGACCGGCACGTGCCCGCGCTGGTGGGCGACAGGTTCGCCTCCAAGCTCTTCGCCCAGGACCCCACCCTGTGGGGCGCTGCGGCCGAGGACGAGTCCGCCAAGCGGCTGGGCTGGGTGGAGGCCGCCGAGGTCTCCCGCCCGCTCGTCGCCGAGATCACCGCGCTGCGGGAGGAGTTCGCGGCGGAGGGCGTGGACCGGTTCGTGCTGGCGGGCATGGGCGGGTCCTCCCTGGCCCCCGAGGTGATCACCCGGACCGCCGGGGTCGAGCTGTTCGTGCTCGACTCCACGGACCCGGAGATGGTGGGCGCGGCCCTCGCCGACCGCCTCGAGCGCACCGCGATCGTGGTCTCCTCCAAGTCCGGCTCCACCGTGGAGACCGACTCGGCGCGACGGGTCTTCGCCCGGGCGTTCGAGGACGCGGGCATCGACGCCGCCTCGCGCATCGTGGTGGTCACCGACCCCGGCTCGCCCATGGAGGCGTCCGCACGGGAGGCCGGCTACCGCCGGGTCTTCACCGCCGACCCGACCGTGGGCGGGCGCTTCTCGGCGCTCACCGCCTTCGGCCTGGTCCCTTCCGGTCTGGCCGGCGTGGACGTCGGGGCCCTGCTCGACGACGCCGACGAGGCCGGCGAGGTGCTGCGCGAGGACGTCGAGGACAACCCCGGCCTGCACCTGGGCGCGGCGCTCGGCGGCACGCAGCCGCTGCGCAACAAGCTCGTGTTCCGGGACCTGGGCTCCGGGATCGCCGGGTTCGCCGACTGGGCGGAGCAGCTGATCGCCGAGTCCACGGGCAAGGAGGGCAAGGGCGTGCTGCCCGTCGTCGTCGGCGCCGGCGACGCCCCGGAGGCCTCCTCGGGGGCCTCCGACGTCCTCGTCGTGGAGCTCGTCGGCGTGGACGAGGAGCAGGCCCCCGAGGGCGACGTCGTGCGGGTCTCCGGCTCCCTCGGCGCCCAGCTCATGCTGTGGGAGGTCGCCACCGCGGCGGCCGGGCGGCTGCTCGGCATCAACCCGTACGACCAGCCCGACGTGGAGTCCGCCAAGAACGCCACCCGCGCCCTGCTCGAGGACAAGCCGCAGCCCACGGCCGCGGACGTCGTGGACGGGCCCGTGGAGATCCGCGGGGCGCAGGAGCTGCTCGACGGGGCACAGACGGTCGAGGACGCGCTCGCCAAGCTGCTCGCGCAGCTGCCGGAGAACGGCTACCTGTCCGTGCAGGCGTACTTCGACCGGCTCTCGTGGGCCGAGCTGGAGAGCGTCCGCCCCGTCCTCGCCCGGGCCACCGGCCGGCCCGTGACGTTCGGCTGGGGCCCCCGGTTCCTGCACTCCACCGGCCAGTACCACAAGGGCGGACCGGCGGAGGGCGTGTACCTGCAGATCACCGCCGCCTCGGAGACGGACCTCGAGATCCCGGACAGCCCGTTCAGCTTCGGCGAGCTGATCTCCGCCCAGGCCGACGGGGACGCCCAGGTCCTCGCCGACCACGGGCGGCCCGTGCTGCGGCTGCGGCTCGCGGACCGCGCCGCGGGCGTGGACCGGCTGCGCCGGGCCGTCGACGCCCTCGGCGGCTGACCCGGCCGGCGCGACCGGACCGCTGACCTAGAATGGGAGCACGCCACGGTCGGCGCGGGAGTTCCCGCGCCGACCGTTGCGCGTGCAGGCCCCCGTGGGTGCCACGGCCCCGCAGAGACGTGAAGGAGTACCGTTGCCAGACAACAACGCCCGCAATCCCCTGCGGGACCCGAGGGACAGGCGGCTCGTCCGGGTCGCCGCCCCGTCGGCGCTCGTGCTCTTCGGCGTGACGGGAGACCTCGCGAAGAAGAAGCTGCTGCCGGCGATGTACGACCTCGTCAACCGGGGTCTGCTGCCGCCGTCCTTCGCGCTCGTCGGCTTCGGCCGCCGCGACTGGTCCCACGAGCAGTTCCGCGAGGTGGTGCGCGAGTCCGTCGAGGCGCACGCCCGCACCCCCTTCCAGGAGGACGTGTGGCGCCAGTTCGCCTCCGGCGTCCGGTTCGTGCGCGGGGAGTTCGACGAGGACAAGGCCTACGAGGCGCTCAAGTCGACCCTCAAGGAGCTCGACGTGCACTCGGGGACGCGCGGCAACCACGCGTTCTACCTCTCGATCCCGCCGAAGGCGTTCGAGACGGTCTGCCAGCAGCTCGCCGACCACGGCCTGGCCCAGCACGAGAACGCCTCCGGGTGGCGCCGCGTGGTCATCGAGAAGCCCTTCGGCCACGACCTCGAGTCCGCGCAGGAGCTCAACGCCATCGTGGAGCGGGTGTTCCCGGCGGACTCGGTGTTCCGCATCGACCACTACCTGGGCAAGGAGACGGTGCAGAACATCCTGGCGCTGCGCTTCGCGAACCAGATGTTCGAGCCCCTGTGGAACGCGCAGTTCGTGGACCACGTGCAGATCACCATGGCCGAGGACATCGGCATCGGCTCCCGCGCCGGCTACTACGACGGCGTGGGCGCGGCCCGCGACGTCATCCAGAACCACCTGCTGCAGCTGCTGGCCCTCACGGCCATGGAGGAGCCGCTGTCCTTCCAGGCCCACCACATGCGCGCCGAGAAGGCGAAGGTCCTGGCCTCCGTCGTCGTCCCCGAGGACCGGGCGGCGCACTCGGCGCTCGGCCAGTACGAGGCCGGTCTGCAGGGCGGTGAGCGCGTGCGGGGCTTCCTCGAGGAGCAGGACATCCCCGCCGACTCCCGCACCGAGACCTACGCGGCGCTGCGCGTGGACATCAACAACCGCCGGTGGGCGGGCGTGCCGTTCTACCTGCGCGCCGGCAAGCGCCTGGGCCGGCGGGTGACCGAGATCGCGGTGCAGTTCAAGAACTCCCCCAACCTGCTGTTCGGGGACAACGGCCACGAGGACCTGGGACAGAACGTCATCGTGGTCCGGATCCAGCCCGACGAGGGCGTGACCATCCGGCTGGGCTCCAAGGTGCCCGGGACCCAGTCGGAGATCCGGGACGTCACGATGGACTTCGGCTACGGCCACTCGTTCACCGAGTCCAGCCCGGAGGCCTACGAGCGCCTGATCCTCGACCTGCTGCTCGGGGAACCACCACTGTTCCCCGACCACGAGGAGGTCGAGCTGTCCTGGCGGATCCTCGACCCCTTCGAGCAGTGCTGGTCGGAGCAGGAGATCATGCCGGAGCCCTACGCGCCCGGGTCCTGGGGACCCGCCGCCGCCGACGAGCTGCTGGCCCGCGACGGACGCGTCTGGAGGCGACCGTGATCGTTTCGATGGAGAACACCACCACCTCGGCCATCGACAAGAAGCTGAGCCAGCTGCGGGACCAGCACGGCGTCGTCACGCTCGGCCGGGTCCTCACGCTCGTGATCCTCGCCCAGGCCGGGCACTCCGAGGCCGCCCTGGAGGCCGCGAACTTCGCGAGCCACGAGCACCCGTGCCGGATCCTCGTGCACGTGGCGCACTCCCAGGCGGAGAGCACCCGGCTCGACGCCCAGCTGCGCATGGGCGGTGACGCCGGCGCCTCCGAGGTCATCGTGCTGCACGGCTACGGCGAGCTCGCCGAGCCCACCGAGACCCTGTTCTCGGCGCTGCTGCTGCCGGACGCCCCGATCGTCGCCTGGTGGGCGCACACGGTGCCGCCGCCCTCGCCGCACACCTCGTCCATCGCCGGGATCGCCCACCGGCGGATCACGGACTCCGCGCGCAGCGACGACGCCTACGAGGCGCTCGCCGAGCTGAGCACCCGGTACGTCCCCGGCGACACGGATCTCGCCTGGACCCGGGTGACCAACTGGCGGATCCAACTGGCCGCGGTCCTGGACCAGGCGGAGCCCGCGCCCGTGCGCGAGGTCGTCGTGGAGGGATGCGGCCGCTCCCCCAGCGTGGTGCTGCTCGGCACGTGGCTGGGCACCCGGCTCGACGCCGACGTGACGCTGGTCAACAGCCCCGGGCCCCGCCGCCTCGACCGGGTGACCCTGGTCCGGGACGACGGCGAGATCGTGCTCGAGCGCCCGGGCCGGTCCGTGGCGATGCTGCGGCAGCCCGGTCAGCCCGACCAGCAGATCGCCATGCCCGTGCGGGACCTCAACGCCTGCATCGCCGAGGAGCTCCGGCGCCTGGACCCCGACGAGGTCTACGGCGAGGTGATCACGACCGGCCTGCGGGACGTGCGGATCGCCCAGATCGTGGACACCGCCGGCGAGCTCACCCCCGGCGCCGCACGGTTCCTCGCCGAGCACGGCGGCCGCCTCCCCGACCGGGACCGGACGACGCCCGACGACGCCCCGGCGGACGAGCCGGCGGAACCGGACTCCGGTGCGGTCCCGGCCGCCGAGGCATCCGTCCCGGCACCCGAGACGTCCGTCCTGGCCCCCGGGGAGGAGCGCGCATGAGCGCCGAGCTGGAGACCGTCGCCCACCCGGACAAGCAGTCGCTCGCCGCGGACACCGCGGACCGGGTCCTCGACGTGGTCGTGGCGGCGCAGGAGGAGCGCGGGGAGGCGAGCCTCGTGCTCACCGGCGGGAGCATGGGCACCGCGGTGCTCGCGGCCCTCGCCGCCTCCGCCCGCCGGGACGAGGTCGACTGGACCCGCGTCGACGTGTGGTGGTCGGACGAGCGCTTCGTGGCCGGCGACAGCGCCGATCGCAACTGCGTCCAGGCCGTCGAGGCCGTGGGCGGGGCCCTGGACCTGAACCCGGACCGGGTGCACTACATGGGCAGCGCCGACGACTTCGCCACCGCCGAGGACGCCGCCTTCGACTACCGGCGCGAGCTGGCGGCGGCGGCCGACGCGGAGCAGCGGACGGAGGCGTACCCCCGGTTCGACCTCTCGCTGCTGGGCCTGGGCCCCGACGGCCACGTGGCCTCCCTGTTCCCGGGGCTGCCGCACGTGCACGAGCAGGACGCCACCGTGCTGGGGGTGCGAGACTCCCCCAAGCCCCCGCCGGAGCGGGTGACCATGACGCTGCCGATGATCAACAGCGCGGAGCGGGTCTGGTTCCTCGTGGCCGGGGCGGACAAGGCAGGGGCGGTCGCGGCCGTCCGCGGCGGCGCCCCGATCGAACGCACGCCCGGGGCCGGAGTGCGCGGGACCGAGGAGACGCTGCTGCTGGTCACGCAGGACGCCCTCGACGGCTGACGCGTCGGGCCGCCGGGGCGAAGCACCCCGAGTGACCGGACGGTAGTCACGCCGTAGTGACGCCTGTGCCGTCATGCTCACCGATGAGAGTCGGCACCCGAGCGCCTGGCGAAGAGAACGGGATCCATGACCATGGAGATCCTGCGTACCTGTGGCGACATCCGGACGAGCGCGGACGGCCGGTGAGGTCGTGTTCCCGGCACGTCCCGTCCGCGTCGGCACCGTCCTGGCCGCCGGCGTCCTCGTGGTGCTCACGGCGTGCGGCCGGGGCGGACCCGACGACGGCGCCGAGCCGGCGAACGGATCCCCTGCGGCCGAGCAGACCACCGAGCCGGAATCGGACCTTTCCGCGCGGACCTCGGACGGCTCCACGGACCTTCCGA
Source organism: Kocuria sp. CCUG 69068 (assembly GCF_020833785.1). Taxonomy (NCBI): domain Bacteria; kingdom Bacillati; phylum Actinomycetota; class Actinomycetes; order Micrococcales; family Micrococcaceae; genus Kocuria; species Kocuria sp. CCUG 69068. The sequence continues at coordinate 19,439 of NZ_PDDL01000004.1, read as the reverse complement.
GTGCCGAGCCCGGCTCCGAGGACGCCGCCGGGCCCGGGCGTGACGGCTCCGACCGCGACCGATCCGACGGTGCCGCTCCCGACGGTGCCGCTCCCGGCGGTGGGAGCAACGGCGGTGGGGGTCCCGACGGTGCGCGTCCCGGCGGCGAGGGCAACGGCGGTGCGCGTCCCGGCGGCGGGAACGACGGCGAGGGCAGCACCCCGGCCCCTCCTCGCGTCGCTCCCGTGATCGGCGGTCTGCCGATCGGACCCGTCGGTCCCGGAGAACCGGGATGGTACGTGGCCCTGCGCGCCGGCACGTGCGACCACGACAGCCTGGCCGGCGCGAGCGCGCAGGACGCCGCCTCCCTGTTGTGCCGGGCGGCCGTGACCAACGACGAGGCGCTCTGGTCCCAGGGGGCGGCGGCACTGGCTGCCGCGCCGCTGCCGCAGAGCTGTCACGACGTTGCGGCGGTCGCCATGCTGCAGCGTCTGGTGCAGTTCCACCGGGACCACCCCGAGGACGTGCCCGTGCTCGTCGACACGCCGGGCACCGCCTGCCCCCTGTCCATCACGGGGCTCGCGACCGCGCCGGACGAGGCCGGCGAGTCCGCCGTGCCCGTGCCGCCGTGCGGAGGCGTTCCTGTCCACCTGCGCGGAAACGTGCAGGACCGGGCCCTGCCCGTGGGCAGCGTGCAGTTCGTCACCGTGGGCCCGACTCCCGTGCCGATCCAGTGGGCATCGACCGGACCGTTCTTCGTGGCGCCCCCGGCACCGGTCCCGGAGGCGGGTGGTTCGCTGCCGGTGGCCCTCTCGGGCTCCGGCTACGTGCTCGAGGACCCGGCCCTCAGCACGGTCGCCCTGGACTACGCCCCCGGCACGACGGCATGTCCGGCCCCCGGCTCCTGACGGGCCGCTGCGGCTGCGGTACCGGGCGGCAACGATGACGGAGACCGCTGCCCCGACCGGCTCCGTGTGGTCGCACGTCCTGGGCTACGTGTCGGTCATCGGGCCGCCGGCCACCGTGGTCACGGCCCTGGTGTTCTACTTCGGCTGGGCTCGCGCGAAGGCGCAGGCCGAGTGGATGGGACTGCACGTCAACCTGTTCGGCTACACCACGCGGGACTTCGCGCTGCTGAGCATCAGCGCGCTGTACCTGCCGCTGCTGCTGCTGGTCGCGCTGGCGATGCTGTGGGTCTGGCTGGACCGGCTGCTGCGGAGACGCATCGACCGGGGAGCGGCCGGCAGGTGGGCGACCACACTGCCGCGGGCGGCTCTGCTCGGTGCAGGGGCCCTGATCGGCCTCATGGTCGTCCTGCTGTTCGCCGAACGCGTCTACAGCCCCCTGTACGCCCCGTACCTCGTCACCGCCGGCGTGCTCGTGGCCGCGTGGGCCGTCCGCATCCGCCGCTGTGCCGCTGCCGTGGAGGGCCCTCGACGGCCCGCCGAGCAGCAGGCCGTCGAGGCGACGCTGCTCCTGGTCCTCGTAGCGCTGCTGCTCTTCTGGGGAACCTCGAACTTCGCGGAGGCCCGTGGACGGGGGCTCGCGGAGGATCTCGAGGTGAACCTGCCGTGGCTGCCCCGGGCGCAGGTCTACAGCCAGGAACCACTGGGCCTCGACGTCCTGGGGGTCACGACGCACGAGCTGGGCACGGCCGAGGCCCCGCTGTACCGCTACGACGGGCTGCGCCTGCTCACCGTCAGCGGGGAACGGTACTTCTTCCTCCACGAGGGGTGGTCCGTCGAGGAGGGAACGGTGGTGGTGCTGCCCGACGACGCCTCGTTGCGGGTCCAGTACGGGCGCTGATCCGGGGCGCGGGGACCGCACGTCGCCGGGCGCATGCGGCGGCCCCTCAGCGCGGACGACCCCCGGCTTCCCCGGCCGAGCACGGACTTCCGTGGTCGGCCGGGGAGGCCGGGGGTCGTTCGACCAGCCGTCGGCTCAGACGGCCACTTCGGCGAAGCGCATGGTCAGCGCGTAGGCCGCGATGGACAGGGCCCAGACCACGGCCGTGGTGGTGGTGAGGCGGACCAGGTTCTTCTGCGCCACGCCCGAGGTGTTGAGGGACTGGGTCATGCCGCCGCCGAACATGTCGGAGAGGCCCCCGCCCTTGCCCTTGTTGAGCAGGACGAGGAGAACGGCCAGGAGGCTCGTGAGCACGATGATCGCCAGGAGCACGTTCTGCAGAATTTCCACTGGGGCCTTCCCTCGGGGGTGTCCGTCGAGCAGCCGCGCCCGGCGGGCGCGGACGGTCAGGGGGTCGTGATCAGTCGGTCACGAGGTGCTGCTCGAACCTGGCAATGCTAGCAAACTCCTCGGCGTCGAGGCTGGCGCCGCCGACGAGGACGCCGTCCACGTCCTTGCCCTTGAGGATCGAGCCGGCGTTGGCAGCCTTCGCGGAACCGCCGTAGAGGATGCGGGTCTTCGCGGCGGTCCCGTCGTCGTAGAGCCCGGCCAGCTCGGCGCGGATGGCGGCGGCCATCTCCTGGGCGTCCTCGGGACCGGCGACCTCGCCGGTGCCGATCGCCCAGACGGGCTCGTAGGCCACCACGAGCTCGGCCACCCGGTCCGCCTCGAGGCCGGCGATGGAGCCGCGCAGCTGCTCGAGCGTGAAGGCGACGTGCTCGCCGGCCTGCCGGACCTCGAGGCCCTCGCCGACGCACAGCACCGGGACCAGGCCGTGGCGGTGGGCGGCGGCGATCTTGGCGTTGCACAGCTCGTCGGACTCGCCGTGGACCGTGCGGCGCTCGGAGTGGCCCACGAGCACGTAGGTGCAGCCGAGCTTGGCCAGGAACTGGCCGGAGATGTCGCCGGTGTAGGCGCCGGAGTCCTGGTCGGAGAGGTCCTGGGCGCCGTAGACGACGCGCAGGTCGTCACCGTCCACGAGGCTCTGGACGGAGCGGAGGTCGGTGAACGGCGGGAAGACGGCCACCTCGGCGCGGGAGTAGTCGTGCTTGGCGTCGTCCAGGGTCCACGCCAGCTTCTGCAGCAGGGTGATCGCCTGGGCGTGGTCCATGTTCATCTTCCAGTTGCCGGCGATCAGCGGCGTGCGGTCGAACTGACCGTTGGTCTGCGAGGTCATGGGGACTCCTGTCCGCGGCGGGTGCGCCGCTCGTCGTGCGGTTCGGCAGTGGTGCGCTGGGCGGCGGGGGCGCCCCGGGCCGTGCGGCCCCGGGGCGCCCCCGGCGCCGTGGCGGGGAGCGTGCGGGTCAGGCGCCCAGGGCCACGACCCCGGGGAGCTCCTTGCCCTCGATGAACTCGAGGGAGGCGCCGCCGCCGGTGGAGATGTGCCCGAACTGGTCGTCGGAGAACCCGAGGTTGCGCACGGCCGAGGCGGAGTCGCCGCCGCCGATGACGCTCATCGCGTCCGAGGCCACCACGGCCTCGGCGACCGCCCGGGTGCCCCCGGCGAAGGCCTCCATCTCGAACACGCCCGCGGGGCCGTTCCAGAACACGGTCTTCGCGCCGCGGATCCGCTCGGCGAACAGCTTCGCGGACTCGGGGCCGATGTCCAGGCCGAGACCGGTGGAGCCGATCTCCCCGTCCTCGATGGCGTCGACCGGGCGCACCTCGTGCGCGGCGTCCGCGGCGAACTCCGCCGCGTAGACGATGTCCACGGGCAGGACGATCTCGGTGCCGGCCGCGGAGGCCTTCTCGAGGTAGTCCTTGACCGTCCCGATCTGGTCCTGCTCCAGGAGGGACCCGCCCACGGAGTGCCCCTGGGCGGCGAGGAACGTGAAGACCATGCCGCCGCCGATGAGCAGCGAGTCGGCCTTGCCGATGAGGTTCTCGATCACGGCGAGCTTGTCGGAGACCTTGGACCCGCCCATGACCACCACGAAGGGGCGCTCGGGGGCGGAGACCACCTTGGTGAGCACGTCCAGCTCCCGCTTGACGAGGTCGCCCAGGTAGGCCGGGAGCCGGTGGGCGATGTCGAACACCGAGGCGTGCTTGCGGTGCACCGCGCCGAAGGCGTCGTCCACGTAGGCCCCGTTCTCGCCCGTCAGGGCGGCGAGCTCGTCCGCGAAGGCGCCGCGCTCGGCGTCGTCCTTCGAGGTCTCGCGGGGGTCGAAGCGGACGTTCTCGATCACGAGCACCTCGCCGTCGGCGAGGGCCTCGGCCTTGGCCCGGGCGTCCTCCCCGACGACGTCGGAGGCGACCGCCACGGGGAAGTCGGCCAGCTCGGCCAGCTTCCGCGCGGCGGGCGCGATCGAGTACTTCGGGTCGACCTGCCCCTTGGGCCGGCCCAGGTGCGCCATCACGATGACGCGGGCCCCGGCGTCGGCCAGCTTCTTCAGGACCGGCAGGGACGCGCGGACGCGCCCGTCGTCGGTCACGGTGGAGCCGTCCAGGGGGACGTTGAGGTCGGAGCGGACCAGGACGCGGCGCCCGGCGACGCCGTCGGCGATCAGTTCGTCAAGTGCATGAGCCATGCCACTCACCCTACCCCGGCGGCGTCGCGCGGCGACGGGCTCAGAGCTGCGCGCCGACGTGGGAGACGACGTTGACGAGGCGGGAGGTGTAGCCCCACTCGTTGTCGTACCAGGCGATGACCTTGACCTGGTTGCCGATGACCTTCGTCAGCGGGGCGTCGAAGATCGTGGAGATGCTGTCGCCCTGGATGTCCGAGGAGACGATGGGGTCCTCGGTGTACTTGACGATGCCCTTCATGGGGCCCTCGGCGGCCTCCTTCATGGCGGCGTTGACCGACTCGACGGTGACCTCCTTCTGGGCGTCGAAGGTGAGGTCCACGACGGAGCCGGTGGGCACGGGCACGCGCACGGCGAAACCGTCCAGCTTGCCCTTGAGCTCGGGCAGCACGAGGCCCACGGCGGCGGCCGCGCCGGTGGTGGTGGGCACCATGTTGAGGGCGGCGGCGCGGGCGCGGCGCAGGTCGCTGTGCGGGCCGTCCTGCAGGTTCTGGTCCGCGGTGTAGGCGTGGATGGTGGTCATCAGACCCCGCTCGATGCCGAACGCGTCGTTGAGGACCTTCGCCATGGGCGCGAGGCAGTTCGTGGTGCAGGAGGCCGCGGAGACGATGTTCATCGACGCGGCGTCGTAGGTGTCGAGGTTGACGCCGGGCACGAACGTGCCGTCGATCTCCTTGCCCGGGGCGGACAGGACGACCTTCTTGGCGCCGCCGTCCAGGTGGGCCTTGGCCTTGGAGCCGTTGGTGAAGCGGCCGGTCGACTCGACGACGACGTCCACGCCGAGCTCGCCCCAGGGCAGCTTGGCGGGGTCGGGCTCGGCGAGGAACTTGACCTCGTGGCCGTCGACGCTCATGGTGTCGCCGTTGAGCGTCACCTCGCCGGGGAACCGGCCCATGATGGAGTCGTACTTGAAGAGGTGGACCAGGGCCTCCGGGTCCGTGAGGTCGTTCACGGCCACGACCTCGATGTTCTCGCCCTGCTCGCGCGCCGCGCGGAGGAAGTTGCGTCCGATGCGTCCGAAACCGTTGATGCCCACTCGAATGGTCACTGGGTACTCCTGTGTTGGTCGGGGTCTAGATCGTTGAACCAGGTCCCATTCTACGTGGTTATCCCTGGGATGTCTTGGGGTCGTGAAAGATTCACCCGGTATTCATCGCCAAACCCATACAATCCCACATCGAGGGATGCGGACCCTCGGAAACCCACGCGGGACCAAAGCCCTCTCCCGGCGCGGCCCCGGAGTGACCGCGCCGGCGCAGCGGCGCCGGCGCGCCCCGCTCAGGAGGGCAGGGCCTCCGCGGCGACACCGGCGTCGGTGCCCGGGAGGTTCAGCTCCTCCGCCCGGCGGTCCGCCATGGCCAGCAGCCGGCGGATCCGGCCCGCCACGGCGTCCTTGGTGAGCGGGGGGTCGGCGAGCCGGCCCAGCTCGTCGAGGCTGGCCTGCTTGTTGGACAGCCGCAGCTCCCCCGCCTGCCGCAGGTGCTCCGGGACCTCGTCGCCGAGGATCTCCAGGGCGCGCTCCACCCGGGCGCCGGCGGCCACGGCGGCCTGCGCGGAGCGGCGGAGGTTGGCGTCGTCGAAGTTGGCGAGGCGGTTGGCGGTGGCGCGCACCTCCTTGCGCATCCGCCGGTCCTCCCACTGGAGGAGCGTCTGGTGGGCGCCCATCCGGGTGAGCAGCGCGGCGATCGCGTCCCCGTCCCGCACGACCACCCGGTCCACGCCGCGCACCTCGCGGGCCTTCGCGAGGACGCCGAGCCGGCGGGCCGCGCCCACGAGCGCGAGGGCGGCCTCCGGGCCGGGGCAGGTGAACTCCATCGCGGCGGAGCGGCCGGGCTCCGTGAGGGAGCCGTGGGCCAGGAAGGCCCCGCGCAGCACCGCTTCGGCGTCGGCCACGGCCCCGTTGACCACGGCGGGCGGGAGCCCGCGCACGGGGCGCCCGCGCGAGTCGAGCAGTCCCGTCTGGCGGGCGAGGGCCTCGCCGTCCTCGACGACGCGCACCACGTAGGAGCTCCCGCGCCGCAGTCCCCCGCCGGAGACGACCACGATCTCGCTGTCGTGGCCGAAGACCTCGTGGACGGCGCGGCGCACCCTGCGCGCGGTGGCGCCGAGGTCCACCTCCGCCTCGACGACGATGCGTCCCGAGACGATGTGGAGCCCACCCGCGAAGCGCAGCAGGGCGGAGAGCTCGGCGCGGCGCTCCGAGGACCTCTTGATCTCGAGGCGGGACAGTTCTTCCTTCACCGATGACGTCAGGGCCACGCGGTTCCTTTCCTGGGGATGCTGGGGTGTGTGGGGGTGGGGCGGCAGGCTCAGCGGTGGCGCTCGAAGATCTCCTGGTAGGCGGCCGCGAGCCGGAGCGTGTTGTGCACGGCGGTGCCGGGGTGCGCCCGGACGTCGGCGTAGAAGACCTCGGCGCCCAGGCCGCGGGCGACCTCCTCGAGGTCGGCGCCGTCCTCGGTGGCCGAGGGGTCGGCGAGGACCACGTCCAGGGTCAGCTCGGGGCAGTAGTCGTGCAGGACCCGCAGGTGGTCGGCGGCGGTCTTGCCGCGCGTCTCGGTGTCCGGCGAGAGGTTCAGGGTGACGCAGCGGCGCGCCGGCGAGCCGCAGATCGCCTGCCGCAGCTCGGGCAGCAGCAGGTGCGGCAGCACGGAGGTGTGCCACGAGCCCGGCCCCATGATCACCCAGTCGGCGAGCCCGACCGCCTCGACCGCCTGCGGGCAGGCCGGGGCGTCCGGGGGCACGAGCCGCACGTTGCAGACGTCGGCCTGCTTCGCCAGGACCGCCTGCCCGGTGATCGTGCGGACCGTGCCGGCCTCGCTCGCGCAGCCGCTCGCGCTCCCGCCGGACAGGGCGCCGGGGACGTCGCCGGCGATGACCAGCGGCTGCGTGGACATCGGCAGCACCCGGCCGCGGGCGCCCAGCAGGGCGCCCGCCCACTCGAGCCCCGCCACCGGGTCCCCCAGCAGCTCCCATAGCGTGACGATGAGCAGGTTGCCCAGCGCGTGGTTGTCGAGGGTCGTGGTACGCCCCTCCGAGGAGCTGAACCGGTGCTGCATGACGTCGCGCCACGTCCGGCCCCACTCGGAGTCGTCGCACAGCGCGGCGAGCGCCATCCGCAGGTCCCCCGGGGGCAGGACGCCGAGCTCGTCGCGCAGCCGGCCGGAGGAGCCGCCGTCGTCGGCCACCGTCACGACCGCCGTGAGCACCGGGGTGATCCGGCGCAGCGCGGCGAGGTTCGCCGAGAGCCCGTGCCCGCCGCCGAGGGCGACCACGGAGGGGCTGGCGCCGCCGGGCCGCCGGGCGGAGGGGTCGGGCGAGTGGTGGGGGTCGGCATCGGCGCCGCTGCTGAGGGGCAGCCGGGGGAACGCGCCGGTGGGAGGAAGGGTCATCGGGGGTCCCATCGCGGTGAGGGCGAGCCGGTCACTCCCGGCCCATGTCCCGGTGCTGGATGTTGACCGTCACGAGCGGCAGCTTGGCGAGCCTGCGGGCCACCTCCTCGCTCACGGCCACGGAGCGGTGTTTCCCGCCCGTGCAGCCGATCGCGATGGTGGCGTAGTGCTTGTTCTCCGTACGGTATCCCGCGAAGACGGGTTCGAGCATGGCGACGAACCGGTCCACGAACTGCCGGGGGCCGTCGTCCTGGAAGACGTAGTCCCGGACCTCGTCGTCCTTGCCGGTGCGCGGGCGCAGCGACGGGACCCAGTGCGGGTTGGGGATGAACCGGACGTCGGCCACGTAGTTGGCGTCCGCGGGGACCCCGTACTTGAAGCCGAAGCTGAGCACGGTCAGGCGCAGGACCACGGGCCCGTTCGTGGAGAACAGGTCGGCCACGGCCCGGGACAGGGCGTGCACGTTGAACGCGGAGGTGTCCAGGACCACGTCGGCCGATTCCCGCAGGTCCGTCAGCAGGGCGCGCTCGGCGCGGATCCCGTCGAGGATCCGGCCGCCGGCCTGCAGCGGGTGGGGCCGGCGCTGGTGCTCGTAGCGGGAGACCAGGACCTCGTCGGCGGCGTCCAGGAAGAGCACCGAGAAGTCGACGTCGGACGCCTCGAGGGCGGCCAGCGTCTCCTTCATGTCGCTGAACAGGGCCTTGCCGCGCACGTCGATGACGACCGCCAGCTTGGGCAGGGCCTGCGGCGTCCGGGAGACGAGGTCGGCGAGGGTGTGCAGCATCTGCGGCGGCAGGTTGTCGACCACGTACCAGCCGAGGTCCTCGAGGGCGTTCGCGGCCGTGCTGCGCCCGGCCCCGGACATGCCCGTCACGACGAGCAGCTCCGAGCTGGTCGGTTTCGCGTGGTCGGTCCCGTCCGCCGTCCCGACGTCCGCTCCGGCGGTGTGCTCGCTCATGTCCGCTCCGTCTCCCGTCGTGGTGGCCTGCGCCCGTGGTCCCGCCCCAGCCTAACGAAGTCGGCGGGGCCCCGCCGTGACCCCGGCGGCGCGCCCGGGCTCAGGACAGCACCTCACCGGTGGTCATGTTGACCGCCGGGGCGGTGGTGTCGTCGGAGGCCTGCAGCGCGGCGGCCACCTTCTCGGCGAGGGTCCGCCCGAAGCCGGGGACCTGCTCCAGCTCCTCGACCCGGGCCGCCCGGAGCTTCTTGACGGAGCCGAAGTGCTTGAGCAGGGCCTTCTGCTTGGCGGGGCCCACCCCGGGCAGCTCGTCGAGCACGGAGACCGTCATGGCGGAGGAGCGCTTCTTGCGGTGGAAGGTGATGGCGAAGCGGTGGGCCTCGTCGCGGATCCGCTGGAGCAGGTAGAGGCCCTGGCTCGCGCGCGGCAGGATCACGGGGAACTCGTCGTCCGGCACCCAGACCTCCTCGAGCCGCTTGGCCAGGCCGACCACGTGGACGTCGTCGATCCCGAGCTCGCGCAGCGCCCGGGCGGCGGCGGCGACCTGCGGGGGCCCGCCGTCGACCACCACCAGGCTGGGCGGATACGCGAACCGCGCCCGCTCGGGGGCCTCGGCCCCCGCGTCCACCTGCCCGGTGCGCGGCCCGGCGGCCTCCCGCTCGGCCTGCTCCTCGAGGTGGCGGCGGAAGCGCCGGGAGATGACGTCGTGCATGGACGCGGTGTCGTCCCGGGCGGCCTCGCCGGTGACCGAGAACTTCCGGTAGTCCGACTTCTTGGGCAGCCCGTCCTCGAAGACGACCATGGAGGCGACGACGTTGGTCCCCTGCACGTGCGAGATGTCGTAGCACTCGATGCGCATCAGCGCCACGGGGATGTCGAGGGCCTCCTGCAGCTCCTGCAGGGACGCGGAGCGGGTCGTGATGTCGCCCGCCCGCCGGGACTTGTGCAGCTTCAGCGCCTGCCGGGCGTTCTCCTGCACCGTCTCCATGAGGTGCGCCTTCTCCCCGCGCTGCGGCACGGCGATCGTCACGCGCGATCCGCGCAGCCCCGAGAGCCACTCCTCGAGCCGGTCGGCGCTGTCGGCGGGCTCGGAGAGCAGCACGGTGCGCGGGATGGCGTCCTCCCGGTAGGCGAGCTCCGCGGAGGGCCGGTGCTTCGATCCGCCCGAGGACGGGGGCGCGGCGGCGTGGGCGCTCTCGGCGGCGTCCGCGGCGGTGTCGCCGTAGACCTGCTCGAGCAGCTGCTCCAGCAGGCGTCCGCCGTCGGCCTCCTCGACCTTCTCGGTGACCCAGCCGCGCTGGCCGCGGATCCGGCCGCCCCGGACGTGGAAGACCTGGACGGCGGCCTCCAGCTCGTCCTCGGCGAGCGCGAAGAAGTCGGCGTCGGTGCTGTCGGAGAGCACCACGGCGTTGCGCTCGAAGGCCTTCTCCAGGGCGGCGATGTCGTCCCGGCGCGCGGCGGCGGTCTCGAAGTCCATGGCCGCGGCGGCCTCCTGCATCTGCCGCTGCAGCTCCTTGATGAACGGGGTCGCGTGCCCGGCCATGAACCGGCACAGGTCCTCCGCGAGGGCGTAGTGGTCCTCCTCGGAGATCCGCCCCACGCACGGGGCGGAGCACTTGTCGATGTAGCCCAGCAGGCACGGGCGCCCGGACTGCTCGGCGCGCCGGTAGACGCCCTTGGAGCAGGTGCGCACGGGGAAGACCCGCAGCAGGGCGTCGAGGGTCTCGCGGATCGCCCAGGCCTGGGAGTAGGGGCCGAAGTAGCGGTTGCCCTTCTTCTTCTCCCCCCGGACCACCTGGGCCCGCGGCACGGACTCGGCCATCGTGACGGCGAGGTAGGGGTAGGACTTGTCGTCCCGGTAGGCGATGTTGAACCGGGGCTTGAACTCCTTGATCCACGTGTACTCGAGCTGCAGGGACTCCAGCTCGCTGCCCACCACGGTCCACTCGACCCCGGCCGCGGTGGTGACCATGGCGCGGGTCTTGGGGCTCAGGGCGTGCGGGGGCGCGAAGTAGGAGCTCAGCCGGTTGCGCAGGTTCTTGGCCTTGCCCACGTAGACCACGCGCCCGTACTCGTCGCGGAAGCGGTAGACCCCCGGGGCGGTCGGGATGTCCTGGCGGGCGGGGCGGTAGCTCTCCGGATCGGCCACGGTCCGGTCCCCCTCAGCTGCCGGTCGGGGCCGGGGCGGTGTACCGGGCCAGGAGCTCCCCGAGCTCGGCGGCGTCCCGGGCCACGGCGGCGAAGCCGGTCCCCAGCTCGTCCTCGTCGGCGAAGCCCCAGGCGACGCCCAGGCAGTCGATCCCGTGGGCGAGCGCGCCCTCGGCGTCGTAGCGGCGGTCCCCGATCATGACCGTGCGCGCGGGGTCCGGGGCGGTCACGCCGAGCCGGCGCAGGGCCTCCCCGATGATGGCGGGCTTGTCGTGGGCCAGTCCGTCGCGCGGGGCGGCCGCGGCGTCGTCGGCGGCCCCCGAGACGGTCTCGAACCACCGGGTGAGGCCGAACCGCTCGACGGCGAGCTCGGCGGTGGGCTCGGGCTTCTGGGTGGCCACGGCCATCCGCACGCCGGCCCCGTGCAGGCGCTCCAGGAGCTCCTCCACCCCCGGGTAGATCCGGGTCTGCGCGAGCCCCTCGGTGCGGTAGCGGGCCCGGTAGGTGGCGACCACCGCCGGGATGTCCTCCTCCGGGACGTCGGTGAAGGTCCGCAGGGAGAAGCCCACGGGCGGGCCCACGAACCGGCGCAGGTCCTCGGGCACGGCGTGGCCGTGCTCGGCCAGGGCCCGCGCGATGCCGCCGGTGATCGCCCCGGCAGGGTCCAGGAGGGTGCCGTCGAGGTCCCAGAGCACCACGGGGGCGGTCATCGGGCGGCCCCCGCCGGGACGGGGCGCTCGGCGAGCACCTCCGCCAGGAACCGGCCGGTGTGGCTGTTCGTGTTCCGGGCCACCTGCTCGGGGGTGCCCTCGGCCACGACCTGCCCGCCGCCGGAGCCGCCGTCCGGGCCGAGGTCCACGATCCAGTCGGCGGACTTGATGACGTCCAGGTTGTGCTCGATGGTCATCACCGTGTTGCCCTTGTCCACGAGCCCCTGCAGCACGAGCAGCAGCTTGCGGATGTCCTCGAAGTGCAGGCCGGTGGTGGGCTCGTCCAGCACGTAGATGGAGCGGCCGTTGGAGCGCTTCTGCAGCTCCGCGCCGAGCTTCACGCGCTGGGCCTCACCGCCGGACAGGGTCGTGGCGGGCTGGCCCAGGCGGACGTAGCCGAGGCCGACGTCCACGAGGGTGTTGAGGTGCCGGGCGATCGGGCCGAACGCCTTGAAGAACTCGGCGGCCTCCTCGATGGGCATCTCCAGGACCTCGGCGATGGTCTTGCCCTTGTAGTGCACCTCGAGGGTCTCCCGGTTGTACCGGGCGCCCTTGCACACCTCGCACGGGACGTAGACGTCCGGCAGGAAGTTCATCTCGATCTTGATCGTGCCGTCGCCCGAGCACGCCTCGCAGCGCCCGCCCTTGACGTTGAAGGAGAACCGGCCGGCCTGGTAGCCGCGCACCTTCGCCTCCGGGGTCTCGGCGAAGAGCTTGCGGATGTGGTCGAACACGCCCGTGTACGTGGCGGGGTTGGAGCGCGGGGTCCGCCCGATCGGGCTCTGGTCCACGTGCACCACCTTGTCGAGCTGGTCCACGCCGTCGATCCGCTTGTGCCGGCCGGGGACCTGCTTGGCCCCGTTGAGCTTGTTGGCCAGCGCCGTGTAGAGGATGTCGTTGACCAGGGTGGACTTCCCGGACCCGGACACCCCGGTCACCGCGGTCAGCACCCCGAGCGGGAAGGAGACGTCGATGCCGCGCAGGTTGTTCTCCCGCGCGCCCACGACCTTGAGCATCCGCTTGCGGTCGATCGTCCGGCGCTGCGCGGGCACCCGGATGGCCCGGCGGCCCGAGAGGTAGTCGGCCGTGATGGACTCCTCGTTGGCGAGCAGCTCGGCGTAGGTCCCGGAGTGCACCACGCGCCCGCCGCGCTCGCCGGCGCCGGGGCCGACGTCCACGATCCAGTCGGCCTCGCGGATGGTGTCCTCGTCGTGCTCGACGACGATCAGGGTGTTGCCCATGTCCCGCAGCTTGGTGAGGGTCCCGATGAGCCGGCGGTTGTCCCGCTGGTGCAGGCCGATCGAGGGCTCGTCCAGGACGTAGAGCACGCCCACGAGCCCGGCCCCGATCTGGGTGGCCAGGCGGATGCGCTGGGCCTCGCCGCCGGACAGCGTCGCGGCGGCGCGCTCCAGGTTGAGGTAGTCCAGGCCCACGTCCACGAGGAACGTCAGGCGCGCCTGGATCTCCTTGAGCACCTGCTCGCCGATCTTCGTCTCGCGGGTGCTGAGCTCCAGGTCCCGGAAGAACGCGTGGGCGTCCCGCATGGGCATGCGGGTGGTCTCGGCGATGTTCTTCCCGCCCACGGTCACGGCGAGCATGGTCGGGTTCAGCCGGGCGCCGTCGCAGGCCGGGCACGCCACCTGGCGCATGTACTGCTCGTAGCGGTCCTTGGCGTTGTCCGACTCCGTCTCCGCGTGCTTGCGCTTGATGTAGCCGATCACGCCCTCGAAGCCCTGGGTGTAGCGGCGCTCCCGGCCGAACCGGTTCCGGTAGGCCACGGTGACCTGGTAGTCCTTGCCCTCGAGGATCGCCTTGCGCGCCTTGGCGGGCAGCTTCCCCCACGGGGTGACCAGGTCGAAGCCGAGCTCCTGGCCCAGGCCGGCGAGCAGGCGGTTCCAGTACTCGCTCGTGGCCTTGCCGAGCGACCACGGGGCGATCGCGCCCTCCACGAGGGAGAGGTCCGGGTTGGGGACCACAAGCTCCTCGTCGACCTCGAGCCGCGAGCCGATGCCGTCGCACTCCGGGCACGCGCCGAACGGGGCGTTGAAGGAGAAGGAGCGGGGCTCGATCTCGTCGGCCTGCAGGGGGTGCTCGTTGGGGCAGGCGAGGTTCTCGGAGAACGGGCGGCGCAGCTCCAGCGGGTGGGCGATCTCCTCGTCCGAGCGGGGCACGAGCTCGACGACGACGCGCCCCTCGGCGAGGCCCAGCGCCGTCTCGACGGAGTCGGTCAGGCGCTGGCGGATGCCCTCCTTGACCACGAGCCGGTCCACGACCACCTCGATCGTGTGCTTGTACTGCTTCTTGAGCTTGGGCGGGTCCGAGAGCTGGACCGTCTCGCCGTCCACGGTGGCGCGGGAGAAGCCCTTCGCGGAGAGCTCCTGGAAGAGGTCCACGAACTCGCCCTTGCGCTCGCGCACCACGGGCGCGAGCACCTGGAAGCGGGTCGTCTCCGGCATCTCGAGGAGCTGGTCCACGATCTGCTGCGGGGTCTGCTTCTTGATCGCCTCGCCGCACTCGGGACAGTGCGGGTGGCCGACACGCGCCCACAGCAGGCGCATGTAGTCGTAGATCTCGGTGATCGTGCCCACGGTGGAGCGCGGGTTGCGGGAGGTGGACTTCTGGTCGATGGACACCGCCGGGGACAGGCCCTCGATGAAGTCGACGTCCGGCTTGTCCACCCGGCCCAGGAACATCCGGGCGTAGGAGGACAGGGACTCGACGTAGCGGCGCTGGCCCTCGGCGAAGATCGTGTCGAAGGCCAGCGACGACTTCCCGGAGCCGGAGAGCCCCGTGAACACGACCATGGCGTCCCGCGGCACGGTCAGCGAGACGTTGTCGAGGTTGTGCTCGCGCGCGCCCTGCACCACGATCTCGGTGAGGTCGGACCGGCGGGCGGTCCGGGCGCCGGTGGCGGTCACCGGCCCGTCGAGGGCTTCGGAGGAATCGGTCGACGGGTTCAGGACCAGGGTGGACGTGGGGATCGGCTCAGACACGCCCTCCACTCTAGTACCGGGCCCGGACATCGGGGCCGGGTCCGTGGGCGGGTTCACACCCGGTCCACGGGGCCGGTGGAGGTGTCCTCGCGGACCCGGTCCGGGGCCGCTCCGCCGGCGGCGCCGTCCGCGCCCGGACCGGTCTCCTCGGCGTGCGGGCCGGCCGCGGCCTCCTGCTGCCGGCGCCGGATCTCGCGGGCGTCGAGGGTGCGGGTGACGACCTTGAGCCGGCCCGTGGCGGGGTCCACCTCCACGATGTCCACGGTGCGCCGCAGCGGCACCTCCTTGATGAGGAGCACCGCGAGCAGCGTCACGAGGGACGCGACGGCGGCGACCAGGAAGACGAGACCGGTGCCCGTGCCGTAGGCCTCGCGCACCACGCCCTCGACGGAGGCGGGCAGCGACTCCAGGTCCATCGTGGAGCTGTCCACCGCGGCGGGGTCCCCGCCGCGGGCGCGGGTGCTCTCGGCGAGCTGCCGGGCCAGGTGGGAGCTCATGAGGGCGCCGAACACGGCGACCGCCACGGCGCCGCCCATGGTGCGGAAGAAGGCCACCGAGGAGGACGCCGCGCCCATGTCCTTGAGCCCCACGGTGTTCTGGACGGCCAGGACCAGGTTCTGGTTCAGCGCGCCGATGCCCAGGCCCACGAGGAAGATGAAGACGCTCACGGCCCACAGCGCGGTGTCGTGCGTGAGCGTGGCGGCGAGGAACAGGCCCGTGGACATGAGCACGGCGGCGACCACCAGGATGATCTTCCACCGCCCGTAGCGGGTGATCAGCTGCCCGGCGACCGTGGCGCCCACGAGGGAGCCGAAGACCTGCGGCAGCATGAGCATCCCAGCCATGGTGGGGCTGAAGCCCTGACCCAGCTGGAAGTACTGGCCGAGGTAGGTGGTCGAGGCGAACATGGCCGCGCCGGTGGCGATGGCCGCGAGGATGGCCAGCGCGGTGGTGCGCTCGGTGACCACGCGGATGGGCAGCACCGGCTCGGCGGCGCGCTGCTCCACGAGCACGAACAGCACGGAGCCCACGAGCGCGGTGGCCACGAGGGCCGCGGAGGTCGCCGAGACCCACTCGAACATGCCCGGCTGCCCGGCCAGGGACACCCACAGCAGCAGCGCGGAGGCCGAGACGATCAGCAGCACGATGCCGAGCCAGTCGATGCTCACCTTCCGGGGCGCCTGCGGCGGGATGTGCAGGGTGCGGTGGACGAGCACGGCCGCCAGGACCGCCAGCGGGGCGGGGATGAGGAACACCCAGCGCCAGCCGAAGAGGTCCACGATGAGCCCGCCGAGCAGCGGGCCGGCGGAGGTGGCCACGGCCATGACGGCGCCCATGTAGCCGGCGTAGCGGCCGCGCTCCCGGGGCGGGATGATCGTGCCCATGATGGTCATGGCCAGGGCCATGATCCCGCCCATGGCCACGCCCTGGACCACGCGGGCCAGGATGAGGAACTCGATGGTCGGGGCCAGCCCGGCCATGGCCGAGCCGAGCACGAAGATCACGATGGACAGCTGCAGCAGCTTCTTCTTGTCGAAGAGGTCGGCGAGCTTGCCCCAGACGGGCGTGGTCGCGGCGTTGGCGAGGAGGGTGCCGGTGACCGTCCAGGACAAGGACGTCTGGTCCCCGCCGAGGTCGGCCATGATCACGGGCAGGGCCGTGCCGATGATCGTGAGGGTGACCATCGCCATGAAGAACACCGAGAGGATCCCCGTGAGCGCCCGCATGACCTCCTGGTGGGAGGCGCCGGTCCCCCCGCCCGGTGCGGTGGTCGGTTGCTGTGACGTCATGGTGCGGTGTGCTCCTCGTGCTCTCGGTCTGCGTGGTCCCGGTCCGGCTGGTCCCGGCAGGACGTGGTGCGCTCCACGCCGAGGGAGTCCAGGAAGACGGTGGTGATCTCGTTGATGGCCCCGCGGCTGGTGCGGGCCTGCTCCTCGTCCCAGCCCTCGAGCCGCGCGGCGAGACGCTGGGCGTCCTGCTCGAGCACGGCCCGGACGTGCTCCCGGCCCCGATCCGTGATGGCGACCAGCGCGGCGCGCCCGTCGTCGGGGTCGGGGGTGCGCTCCACGTGGCCCTCCTCCTCGAGGACGGCCAGCTGGCGGCTCAGCCCGGAGGGCCCGAGACCTGTCTCGGCGGCCATCACGGTGGCCCGGCGGGGCCCGTTGCCGTCGAGGTAGTAGAGCAGGGCGATCGCCGTGGGGTTGAGCCGGCGCGGGCCGGCGTCGGTCTTGGTCACGCGCTTCATGACGCGCTGCAGCTCGAGCAGGTCGCGCACCAGCTCCACGGCGGTGTCGTGGGAGACGGGCAACGGAGGCTCCTCCGGGATCGGGGATGTTCGGGGCGACAACGACGAAGGGGCACCCGGTCCGCACTCCCCGCTCCTCGCGGGGTCCCGCGTCGACGACGACGCGGGCGTGGTGCCACCGGATGCCTTGATGTTTTGTTGCCTCACGCAACTTTATCCGGACGGTGTGGGGAAGCCAACCCCGGCGCCCGTGCCGTCGGACACACCGCCCGGCGCCCCGGCGCTCCCGCGATTGGCCAGTGCCAGGAGTCGGGAGTACCTTCGTCCTCATGATCGCAACGAAGACGGAGGTCACCGACCTCTCCGAGGTCACGATTCGCCGGATCTCCGTGAGCGAGATGGACAACAACGTCTACCTCCTCACCTCCAAGGACGAGGGCACGCAGGTCCTCATCGACGCGGCCGACGACGCCCGGGCCATCGCCGGTCTCGTGGGCGCCGGCAACGGCGACTGCTCGCAGGCCTACGGCAATCTCCAGCTCATCATCACCACCCACTCGCACTGGGACCACGTCCGCGCCCTGGAGGAGGTCCGCTCCCGCTCCGAGGCCATGACGGCGTGCGGCGCCGACGACGAGTCCGACATCGCCGTGCCCATGGACCTGACCTTCGAGGACGGCGACACGGCGGAGTTCGACGGCTTCGACCTGGAGGTCATCGGCCTGCGCGGGCACACCCCCGGCTCGATCGCCCTGGTCTACCGCGACCCGCAGGGCCCGGCGCACATCTTCTCCGGCGACTCCCTCTTCCCCGGCGGTGTGGGCAAGACGAACAGCCCCGAGGACTTCCAGCAGCTGATGGACGACGTCACCGAGCGCGTCTTCGAGCGCTTCGAGGACGACACCGTGGTCCACCCCGGCCACGGGAAGCCGACCACGCTGGGGGCGGAGCGCCCGCACCTCGAGGAGTGGCGGGCCCGCGGGTGGTAGGCCCCGGGCCCGCGGCGGCCGTCACCGCCGCGCCCGACCGCGGCGCCTACACCGCCGTCCTGCTCTTCCCCGTGCTCGTCCTCGCGGGCGGGCTCGTGGGCTTCCTCGCCCCTGGCGCCGTGAGCGGCCTGTCCGGGTGGATCAACCCCTTGCTGGGCGTGGTCATGTTCGGCATGGGCCTGACCCTGCGGCCCGTGGACTTCGCGCTCGTGGCGAAGCGGCCGCTGCCGGTACTGCTCGGCGTCGGGGCCCAGTATGTGATCATGCCGCTCGTGGCCCTGCTCGTGGTGTTCCTGCTGCGGCTGCCGCCGGAGCTCGCCGCGGGCGTGATCCTGGTGGGCTGCGCGCCCGGGGGGACGGCCTCCAACGTGGTCGCCTACCTCGCCCGCGGCGACGTGGCCCTGTCCGTCGCCATGACCTCGATCTCCACGCTGCTCGCACCGCTGCTGACCCCGCTGCTCACCCTGTGGCTGGCCGGGCAGTACCTGCCGGTGGACGGCGGGGCGATGGCATGGTCGATCACCAAGATCGTCCTCCTGCCCGTCGTCGCGGGCCTCGCCGTCCGACTGCTCGCGCCCCGCCTGGTCGAGCGCGCCCTGCCCGCCCTGCCGTGGGTGTCGGTGGCGGCCATCGCCGTGATCGTGGCCATCGTCGTCTCGGGCAGCGCCGACCGGATCGTGGAGGCGGGCCTGCTCGTGCTCGCGGCCGTGGCCCTGCACAACGTCCTGGGCCTGGTCCTCGGCCACCTCGTGGGGGCGGTGACGCGGCAGCCGATCGCCGTGCGCCGCACCACCGCCGTGGAGGTGGGCATGCAGAACTCGGGGCTGGCCGCCGGGCTCGCCGCCCAGTACATGAACCCCCTCGCCGCCCTGCCTGCCGCGGTGTTCTCGGTCTGGCACAACCTCTCGGGCGCCCTGTTCGCCCTGCTCTGCCGCCGTGCCGACGCGCGGGCGGCGCGCCGGCTCCCAGGAGCCTGAGAATCCCCGCGACCCGCTGTGCGCGGCACCGGGCCTCGGCTACGGTGAGGCCCATGACCTTCGCCGCGCCCCGCGCCCCGTCAACGAGCGCAGAGCGCACCGGCGCGGCGACGCACGAGGCCCTCGAGGCCGTCCGCCGCGCCCCCTCGATCCTCGACGGCATCCGCCGCGCCGACGACCTGCTGCAGGCGGTCCGGGAGGATCCAGCCGGGGCGCTGCCCGTGCTCGCGGAGGAGATCCGCCGGCGCGACGACCACGTCGCGGCGATCGCCGCCGTCCATGCCCTCGCCTCCGTGCCCGGGTCCCGGGCGGACACGCTCCTCACCGCGCTCCTCGACGACGAGCCGTGGCTGCGGGAGCACACCGCATGGGTGCTCACCGACCGCGCGCCCCTCCCCCGCGCCGCAGCGCACCTCGCCGACCTCGTCGCCGACGGCGGCTTCCCCGGCATGCTGGCCCAGCGCACCCTGCAGGCCTGGGCCCCGGCGGCACCGGACACGGTCGGGACCGCTCTCGAGCACGCCCTCGCGGGAGCCGTCGCCCCCGGACCCCGCGCACGGCTCGCCGAGACCCTGGGGCTCGTCCCCGGGGCCGGGCCCGCCGCACGGCTCCGCGCCCTGG